>MPNF01000012.1 GCA_002238885.1 Alphaproteobacteria bacterium bin95
GCGCCGGCGCGGTTCGCGCGCCTGATTGCGCCCGCGCGCAGGAACCCAGGCGCAGGGCGCACGTCACCCGTCGGTTTAATGGGGGTCTTTTTCGCGCCGGCGCGAAACGGGAAAGGAAGCGGCTCCGCGGACGCCGCCTCCCTCCTCCTTGTTCCATACTACCACAGATATTCTGAGGTCAAGCAAAATTAGGAATTATTGCGAAATATCTTAGAACAAGACTCAGCCTGCACGCTCCAGGCGGCGCGCCGAGAAAGGAAAATTCCGGAATCTTGCGCCGGCCCCGTTTTCGGATCCGGTCGGGGACCGCCCGGGTCAGGCGGCCAGCGCCTCCTCGACGAAGTCGAGCCGGTCCTGGCCGAAGAACATCTCGTCGCCGACGAAGAAGGTGGGCGCGCCGAACGCGCCGCGCGCCACCGCCTCTTCGGTATTGGCGATCAATTGCTGCTTGATCCCCGGCTCCTGCGTGGCGGCGAACAGCGCATCGGCGTCGAGTCCGGCGGAGACAAGCACCTCGCGCAGCACATCGAGGTCGCCCGTGTTCTTTCCCTCAACCCACATCGCCGTGAACACGGCATCGGCATAGGCTTTGAAATAGCCGTCGCGCTGGGCGGCAAGGCAGCCGCGCATGAGGCCGAGCGTCATGATCGGGAAGAACGGGTTGCGCTGGAACGGCACGCCGTATCGTTTGGCGAAACGCGGAAGGTCGATGCCGTAATAGGCGGACTTGGCCTCCACGGTGCCCGGCGGCGTATTGCCCGTCGCCTTGAAGATGCCGCCGAGCAGCATCGGCTTCCAGGCGATCTCCGCTCCGGTGCGCTCGGCGATGCCGGGCATCTGCGTGTGGGCGAGATAAGCGGTCGGCGAGCCGACATCGAACCAGAATTCAAGGCGTTTCGGCATGGGGGTGTCCCGTCTCCTCGGCGTTCGCCGGACTATAGCGGTTATGCAGCGGCTGGAAACGCCCTTCGCCTGTTGCAGAGAGGTCGCCGCATTGACAGGACAGGCCGGTTCGGGAATGGTCCGGGGCCTTTTTTCGGGGGAGGGATCGCGCATGTCGGACGGGACGATGCAGGCCGCAATCGACCGCGCCTGGGAGGACCGGGCCGGGATCGGGCCGGACACGAAAGGCGAGGCGCGCGAGGCCATCGAGGCGGCGCTCGACGCGCTCGACCGGGGCGAGGTCCGGGTCGCCGAAAAGGCGGGCGGCGAGTGGCATGTGCATCAATGGTGCAAGAAGGCGGTGCTGCTCTCCTTCCGGCTCGCCGATTCCGCCCCTGTCGCCGGCGGGCCGGACGGCGCGCCCTGGTACGACAAGGTGCCCTCCAAGTTCGAGGGCTGGGACGCGGCCCGCTTCGCCGAGGCCGGTTTCCGCGCCGTGCCCAACTGCGCCGTCCGGCACTCGGCCTATATCGCGCCCGGCGCCGTGCTGATGCCCTGCTTCGTGAATGTCGGCGCCTGGGTCGGCGAGAACACGATGATCGACACCTGGTCCACGGTCGGCTCCTGCGCCCAGGTGGGCGCCAACTGCCATATCTCCGGCGGCGTGGGGCTCGGCGGCGTGCTGGAGCCGCTCCAGGCAGAGCCGGTGATCGTCGAGGACAACTGCTTCATCGGCGCGCGCAGCGAGGTCGTGGAAGGCGTGATCGTCGGCGAGGGCGCGGTTCTCGCCATGGGCACCTTCATCTCCGCCACCACCAAGATCGTGAACCGGGACACGGGCGAGGTGCATACGGGCCGCGTGCCGCCCTATGCGGTGGTCGTGCCGGGAAGCCTGCCGGGCCGGCCGCTGCCGGACGGCAGCCAGGGGCCGAACCTCTCCTGCGCCGTCATCGTGAAGACGGTGGACGCGCAGACCCGCGCCAAGACGGCTATCAACGACCTGCTGCGCGACTGATGTCCGGGGGCGCACTCGATCTCGCCCGCGCCCTGATCCGCTGCCCGAGCGTCACGCCGGCCGACGAAGGCGCGCTGGACGTGCTGGAGGCGGCGCTCCGGCCGCTCGGCTTCGCCTGCGAGCGGATGCCGTTCAGCACGCCGGGCACGCCGGACATCGACAATCTCTACGCCCGGCGCGGCAGCGAGGGGCCGTTGTTCTGCTTCGCCGGGCATACCGATGTGGTGCCCGTGGGCGACCCTGCCGACTGGAGCGTACCGCCCTTCTCGGCAACGGTCGGCGACGGTCGGCTTACCGGGCGCGGCGCGGCGGACATGAAGGGAGCGATCGCGGCCTTCGTCACCGCCGTCTCCCGCCTCGGCCCGGTTCCGGGCTCCATCGCGCTGCTCATCACCGGTGACGAGGAAGGGCCGGCGGTCAACGGCACCCGGCGGATGCTGGAGCGTCTGGCGGCGCGCGGCGAGCGCATGGACGCCTGCGTCGTCGGCGAGCCGACCAATCCTGCGCGCTTCGGCGAGATGATAAAGATCGGCCGGCGCGGTTCGCTGAACGGCCGTCTGGCCGTGGAGGGAGTCCAGGGCCATGCCGCCTATCCGGACCTGGCGGACAACCCCGTGCATCCGCTGGTCGCCATGGCGCACGCGCTTGCGACCGCCCGGCTCGACGAAGGTACGGATCATTTCCAACCCTCATCGCTGCAGGTCACCAGCGTCGATGTCGGCAACCCGACCACCAACCTGATCCCCGCCCGCGGGGAAGCGCGCTTCAACATACGCTTCAACGACCGCCATACGGGCGCCGGGCTCGAAGAGTGGCTGCGGCGCGAATTGGACCGGCAAGGGCACGCCTATACTCTGGAGGTCTCGGTCAGCGGCGAGTCCTTCCTTACGCCGCCGGGACCGCTGGTGGACCTTGCGGCCGACGCGATGCGGTCGGTTACGGGCCGGATGCCGGAGCTGTCGACTTCCGGCGGCACGTCGGACGCGCGCTTCATCAAGGATTATTGCCCGGTCGTCGAACTCGGCCTGGTGAGCGAGACCGCCCATAAGGTGGACGAATATCTGGAAATCGAGGACCTCGAGAACCTGACGCGCGTTTACGAGGCGATGCTGGCGGGCTATTTCCTCTCCTGACACCGCTCGGGAGAGCGTTTCGGATGCTCTGGGAAATACGGACGGGTTGCGCCGCAGCAATCGCACTGGCAGGCGGGAACACTGGACCGGTTTCCGCTCTGACGGACTTCTGGCGCTCTTTCCGCGCAGCCGTCGTCGCGTTTCCCCTTTCCCTGCTGATGCTCGCCCTGGCCCCGCACGATCTCGAGGTCACGGGAAAGTTGGTTGCATCGGATATCTTCGGTTACATCATCACCTGGACGGCCTTTCCGCTCATCGCCGTCTATGTGGCGGACCGGATGCAGGTCTTCCCGAACTACTGGCGGTTCATCGTCGCCACAAATTGGGCGAACCTGCTGCAGAGCGCGGTCTTCACCCTCGTCATCCTGGTCAGTGCATCCGGCGCATTGCCCGAACCGATCGCGGCGATGTTATTCATGGCGGTCTGGTTCTGGATTCTCCTGTTCAAATGGCGCCTCGCGCGCCATGGTCTCGGGATTGCGCACTTCCCTGCGGTCAGCATCGTCCTGCTCGATCTCGCGCTCCGTCTCGTCGCCGCCCGGGCAACGATATGGTTCGGCAGTTGAGAGGTCGGGACTTCGCGGCAGGCGGGCGCCATGTTGACAACGGGCGGACCGGACGAGTAGAAGCCGGGGCTTCCGGGCCGGGAAGGATTCGATGAAAGTCGTTCGTTCGCTGAAGACATTGAAGAAGCGCCACAAGGACTCGCAGGTCGTGAGGCGGCGCGGCCGCATCTATGTGATCAACAAGACCAACCGCCGGTTCAAGGCCCGGCAGGGCTAGAGCACTGCGCGCGCTGGCGTTCGCGATCCTTATTGCGCTTTCGGGCGGCATCGCCGCCGCCGACCAGAACGATCCGGAACTGCCAGCGCTGTTCGAACGCCTTCGGCAACCGATGACTCCGCAGGAAGCGGCGGAGGTGGATCAACGTATCTGGCAGCTCTGGCTGCATTCCGACGACAAGGCGGTTAACCGTCTCATGGCCCAGGGTGTGATTGCGATGCAGCGGGGCGCGCTCGACCGCGCGCTCGACCGTTTCGACGAAATTACCAGACGGGCGCCCGATTTCGCGGAAGGCTGGAACAAGCGCGCCACCGTCCTCTACATCATGGGGCGTCATCGTGAGTCCGTGGCCGATGTGCAGCAGGTGCTCAATCTGGAACCGCGCCACTATGGCGCGCTGTCCGGCCTCGGCTTGATCCTGGTTGCGCTCGGCCGGGAGGAGGACGCGCTGAAATGGCTCCGCCGCGCCTTGGAACTGAACCCTTACCTCGACGGGATCCGCGTCCTGGCGGATGATCTCGGCGAGCGCCTGAAGGGCAAACGGATATGAGCCGGCTGCCGGCCGCCACGCTGGCGCAATTGGAGGCTGCCGGCGTCGAGACCGGCCGCCCGTTGTTGATTTCCGATGCGGACGAAGTGCTGTTCCGCTTCGTCGAAACTTTCGTCGGGCATATCGAGGACCACGGCTATTCGTTCGACTGGTCGTCTTTTCGCCTTACAGGGAACGTGCGCAGGCAGGTTGACGGCGCGGTGCTGGACCAGTCTCAGGTCTTCGCCCTGTTGCAGAATTTCTTCGCCGGGTGCGCCGAGGACATCCCGCCGGTGCAGGGCGCAGCGGAAGGGCTCGCCCGCCTTGCGCACGCCGGCGTTCAGGTCGTGGTGCTGACCAATATCCCACCCGCCCAGCGGGACGCCCGGCGGGTGGCGCTGGCACGGAACCGGATGCCCTATCCCGTCGTCGTGAACACGGGAGACAAAGGCCCGGCGGCAGCCTGGCTTGCGGCGCGGGCCGGAAGCCCCGCCGTCTTCGTCGACGACGGGCCGAACAACCATGTGTCGGTCAAGCAGGCAATGCCCGCCATCACATGCCTGCATTTCGTGGCGACCGAGCGCCTTGCACGGCTGGTCGAGAAGCCGCCGGAAGCGGACGGTCGTCCTGAGGACTGGCCGGCGCTGGAGCGCGCCGTCGCGGCCGCGCTCGGCGTTACTTGTGGCGGAACGTGATCCGTCCCTTGGTCAGGTCGTAGGGCGTCATCTCGACATCCACCCGGTCTCCGACCATGACGCGAATACGAAACTTGCGCATCTTGCCTGCGGTGTGCGCGATAATCTCGTGTTCGTTTTCCAGTTTTACGCGAAACATCGCGTTCGGCAGCTTTTCGGTTACGGTCCCGCCGAAGACCATCATTTCCTCTTTCGACAAAGGCAGACGCCCTCCTTTTCGTGTTTACCGGCCCTTTATTCAGGATAGTAGCCGGCCTCGTCAACCGAGACCGTCCGAGCCCGCCCCGCAAACCACGGCGGCAACCCGTTCGCCCGGTGCCGGCCGGTAGGCGCCCGCTGTCAATGCTGCGAGCGCCGCGGCGCCGGAAAGTTCGGCCGCCACGCCCGCCTCGAACCAGAGCCAGCGCGCCGCCTTCCGCATCGCCTCGTCATCGACCAGGACGATGCGGTCCACGCCGGCGGCGATGAGTTCCAGGTTGAGCGGCGCCGAGCGAAGCGGCGCCAGAGTCCCGGCCTCCGTCTCGATCCGATCCAGGGTCACCAACGTGCCCGCCTCCAGGCTGTCATGAAGCGTCGGCGCACCGACGGGTTCCACGCCGATCACGCGGATGGAGGGCTTGAGTGCCTTGAGCGCCGTTGCAATGCCGGCTATCAGGCCGCCGCCGCCGACCGCGACGAGGACCGTATCGGCGTCGGGCAAATCCTCGAACAGTTCAAGCCCGACCGTCCCCTGCCCGGAAACGACCGCGGGGTCCGCGAACGGATGCACATACGCCGCGTCCCCGCCTTCGGCATGTGCGAGAGCAGCCTCGTTGGCCTCGTCGAATACCGAGCCCGTTACCCGCACGGTCGCGCCCCAGCCACCCAGCTTGCGCATCTTGGCTTCGGGCGTCGAGGTCGGCAGAAAGACCGTCGCCGGAACGTCCAGCACGGACGCGGCATAGGCGACGCCCAGGCCGTGATTGCCACCCGATGCCGTGGTCAGCCCGCCCGGCGCATCGAGACCGAGCGCCTTGTTGAGTGCACCGCGCGGCTTGAACGATCCGGTGACCTGAAGACATTCGAGCTTCAGGAACAATGGCCCACGCGACGGCGGTTCACGCAGCGCCGTCGCCTCCAGAACCGGCGTGCGCCGGACGCTGCCTGCAATTCGCCCGGAGGCAGCACGGATCGTCTCGAGACTGACGGGAGCCTCCGTCACCGCCCGGACAGCCCAAGCCACTCGTCCTCGGTCAGGATCGTGACGCCGAGTTCTTCCGCCTTGCGTTTCTTGGACCCTGCGGCCTCGCCGGCGACGACAAAATCCGTCTTCGCCGAAACGCTCCCCACGACCCGCATGCCGATCTGCTCGGCGCGCGCCTTCGCCTCCCGCCTGCTCAGGGCCGCCAGCGTGCCGGTGAAGACAATCGTCTTGCCGGCAAGATCGCCGGCTTCCTCCTCGGCCGAGGGATGGACATCGCCGGATTTCTCGACCGTCACTTCCGCAGCCAGCGCATCGACGATCTCCCGGCTTCGGGGATCGGTAAGGAATGCCACCAGATCTTCCGCGCGCCCGGCCCCCATCCCGTCGATACCGATCAGATCGTCCCATGCCTCGCCTTCGCGCGCGCTCGCGGACGCCGCCGCCTCGCGCAGCGCATCGAGGCCGCCATAGTGCCGCGCCAGCAAGCGCGCATTGCCCTCGCCGATATGGCGGATGCCCAGCGCGAAAAGGAAGCGGTCGAACGTCACGACCCGCCGTTCCTCTATGGCCGCCAGCAGGTTGTCCACCGACTGCTCGCCCCATCCTTCGCGCTCCAGCAGTTCGGCGCGCCGTTCCCGCAGCCTGAAGATGTCCGCCGGTGCGGAGATCAGTCCATCGGCGAAAAAGGTCTCGATATGCTTGCGCCCGAGGCCTTCGATGTCGAAGCCGCCGCGCGAGACGAAATGCTTCAGCCGCTCGACCGCCTGCGCCCGGCAGACAAGCCCGCCTGTGCATCGCCGCACGACGTCGCCGCCCTCGCGCCGGGCCTCGGAACCGCAGACCGGACACGTCTCGGGCAGGCGGAACGGCTCGGTTCCTTCCGGGCGCCTGTCGAGCCGGACCTCCAGGATCTGCGGAATGACATCGCCCGCCCGCTGAATAACGACCGTATCGCCGACACGAATGTCCTTGCGCTCGATTTCATCCTCGTTGTGCAGTGTCGCACGCGAGACCACAACGCCGCCGACCGTAATCGGCCGGAGGGCCGCGACAGGGGTTAGCGCGCCCGTCCGACCCACCTGGACCAGGATAGCGTCCAGCACGGTCTCGGCGCGCTCGGCCGGGAATTTGTGAGCAATCGCCCAGCGCGGCGCCCGACCGGCAAAGCCCAGCCGTTCCTGCCAGTCGATCCGGTCCACCTTGTAAACGACGCCGTCGATATCGTAGTCGAGGGCGGATCGGAGTTCGCCGATTGCCCGATGGGCGTCGATGAGACCCGCCGCATCCTCGGCTCGCGCCCCGTTCGGTTCGACCTCGAAACCCCATTCGCCGAGTCGTTCAAGCCAGGCGGAGTGCGTGTCGGCTGGGCGCTCGCCGATCTCTCCCCAACCGTAGGCGAAGAAGCGCAAGCGGCGCCCCGCCGTCGCCCTAGGGTCGATCTGCCGCACCGAACCGGCGGCCGAATTGCGCGGATTGGCATAGAGCGGCAGGCCTTCGCGCTCCCGTTCGTCGTTGAGCCGCCCGAACTCGCCATGCGCCATGTAGATCTCGCCCCTGACCTCCAAGACGTCGGGCGCCGGCCCCGAAAGGCGCTTCGGCACGTTCTCGACGGTCTCGATATTGCGGGTGACATTCTCGCCTTCGCGCCCGTCGCCGCGGGTCGCCGCCTGTACCAGGCGCCCGTCTTCATAGCGCAGCGCAATCGAAAGGCCGTCGATCTTCGCCTCCGCCGTCATCGCAAGCGGCGCTTCGGGCGCAAGATTGAGGAAACGGCGCACGCCCTGGACGAATTCGCCTACATCCTCCTCATCGAAGGCATTGCGCAGCGACAGCATCGGACGCGCATGGACGACCTTCTCGAAACCCGCCGCGGGGCGGGAACCGACCTGCCGGTCCGGGGTATCGACCGGCGCGCGGTCCGGGAAGCGGGTTTCCAGTTCGGAATAGCGGCGTACCAACGCATCGTAATCGGCGTCCGAAATCACCGGCGCGTCCTCGCCATGATAACGCCTGTCGTGGTCGGCAATCTCGGCCGCAAGGCGGGCCATTTCCCCGGCGGCCTCGGCTGCTTCCATGGGGTCCGGCTCGTCCGTCATTCGCTTTCGCCTACGATAAGCGCACGAGCAGCCCGCCTGGCCGCGCCGGTTATCTCGGCACCCGCCAACATGCGCGCAATCTCCTCCTCGCGCCCGCCTTCGTCGAGTTCGGCCACAAAAGTGCGTGCTCCCTCCTTCGACACCCGGAAGTGCCGGGAAGCGCGCGCCGCCACCTGGGGCGTATGGGTGACGATCAGGACCTGCCCCCCCTCTCCGAGCGCCGCCAGTCGCGCGCCCACCGCCGCCGCCGTCGCACCGCCGACCCCCGCATCCACCTCGTCGAAGATCATTGCCGGGCCGCACTCGGCCGCAAGCGCCGCCCTCAGGGCCAGCGCGAAACGCGCGAGCTCGCCGCCGGAGGCAATCCGGCCGAGCGCACCGAAGGGCGTTCCTGCATTGGTCCGGACTTCGAAGCGCACGCGGTCCGAGCCCGATGGCCCATCCGGGCCAGGCTCCAACGTCACGCGGAACGCCGCCCGCTCGAGCTTGAGAGGCGGCAATTCGCGGCTGACGGCTTGCGCCAGAGCGGAAGCCGCCTCGCGACGGCCGACAGTAAGCGCGGCAGCGGCGCGCTCGAAGGCCAATCTTGCGCGCGCCGCTTCTTCTTCCAGCTCGGCCGCATGCCCGCCGGCCTCATCGAGCGCCTCGACCCGCCGGCGCATATTGTCGAGCAAGCCCGGCAACGCCTCGACATCTGCATCATGCTTGCGAGCCGCGTCACGAAGCGCGAACAGCCGGGCCTCGACCGCATCCGCCGATGCCTCATCTTCCTCGATCCGGTCGCCGAGCCCCTGCACCAGCCGCTCCGCCTCCTCCGCCTCGATGGTCGCCCGGTCGAGCGCCGACAGCGCTTCGTCGAAGAGGCCGCCCGCCTCCGAGCCTGCACGGGCAAGCGAGCGGGCAGCACCGCGCAGCACGGCTGCTGCATCGTCTCCGAGCAAGGCGCGGGCTTCCGTGGCCGCTTCCAGAATTTTCCTGTGCGCCAGAATCCGGCGGCGGCGGGATACCAGACAGGCTTCCTCGCCGGGCCGAGGGGCCAGAAGCTCAAGGATTTCCAGTTCGGCTTGCAGTTCTTCCCTCGCCGCCAGATCGCGCGCCAGGGCCTCGCGCGCCGCTGCTGCGGCCTCCTCCGCCCGGACCCGCGCCTGCCAGGCAGCAGCTGTCGCCCCTACGAGGTCGTCGTGGCCGGCGTACCGGTCGAGCAGTCCGCGATGCGAGGCTTCGTCCAGCAGGCCCTGCTGCTCGAATTGGCCATGAATCTCGACCAGTTCCCGGCTCAGCCGTCGGAGCAGGCCGGCCGCAACGGGCGTATCGTTCACGAAGGCACGAGACCGTCCGTCCCGGCCCAACGTGCGGCGCAGAACCAGTTCGTCGGCCGCGTCGATTTCCAGATCGCGAAGCGTGGCTGCCGCCTCTTCCGGGGGTGCGTCGAAACTGGCGGTCACATCTGCCCGCTCCGAGCCGACCCGGACAAGCCCGCTATCGGCGCGCGCACCCAGGGCCAGGCCGAGCGCATCCAGCAAAATCGACTTGCCCGCGCCGGTTTCGCCGGTAAGCACGGAGAGGCCCGGTCCGAAAGAAAGTTCCAGCCGTTCGATCAACACCACATTGCGGATAGCAAGCCCGCACAGCATGGCGGCCGGATGTTATCCCTTGGGGGCCGCCGGAGGCGCCTGGGCCGGCTGCTGCGGCGCCTCGCTTGTCCCTCCGGTGCGCTCCCGCTCCATCAGCCGGGCGCGTTCCTTGAGAGCCTCATCTTCGGCCGCCCTCTTTTCCTCCAGTTCCTTTGCCAGCTCTTCGGCGCGCCCGCCGCCGCCGCCAATGACTTTCTCCGGATCGAACACGGCGTTCCAATTTCTCGAGAACCAGTCTTCATCGCTGTCTTCAGATCCGCTCTCACCCTTTTCGACCAGGCTGTAACTGTCCACGTACCACTCGTTGCCCGGATAGTTGTGCTGCAGCACGGCGGCAACCCTGACCGCCTCCTCGTCCAGACCCACGGCCGTATAGGCCTCGGCCAGGCGGTGCAGCGCTTCCGGCACATGGCTGGTGGTCTGGTATTCGTCCGCCACGATGCGGAACCGGTTGATCGCGGCCAGTAAATGGCCCTGCCGCAGATAAAAGCGCCCGACGCTCATCTCCTTGCCGGCCAGATGGTCGCGCGTCAGGTCGAGTTTCAGGCGGGCGTCATTCGCATAGTCGCTGCCCGGGAAGCGCCTCACCACTGCCTCGAGCGACGACCGCGCCCTTCGTGTCACACTCTGGTCGCGTCCGACATCCGAGATCTGTTCGTAGTAGGCGATCGCCGCCAGATAGTACGCATAAGCCACGTCGGGGTTGCCCGGATGAAGCTCGATATAGCGTCGGAGAGCGGCGATCGCTTCGTCGTATTCATCCGCCTGGTAATGGGCATAGGCCCCCATCAACTGCGCTTTGGTGGCCCAGACCGAATAGGGGTGTTGGCGCTCCACCTCGTCGAACCGCTCGGCAGCGACCACGAAATCGCCTCCCAGCAGCGCATCCATGGAACTGTTGTAGAGCTCCTCCACCGGGCGCTCCACATATTCCTCGCGCTCGTCGGTACTGCATCCGGAAAGCGTTCCGACGACGAGCAGAGCAACGAGGACATTCCGCCAAAGACAACCGTATGCCCGACTCACAGCACCCTCATGGCAACGGGAAAGGCGGCTTCAGTTTATGCCATGCGCGCGTCGAAGCATAGTTTCAGGCGACGACCCGTTGCACTTCCGTCTCAGCGCCTTCCCATCGCCACGCCGAATCGTCGGCGAACAGCGCCCGCAGCACCAGATTGTTGAGCCGGTGACCCGACTTGAAACCCTGGAACGCGCCGAGAAACGGAGCGCCCGCCAGCGCGAGATCGCCGATGACATCGAGCACCTTGTGGCGCACCGGTTCGTCGGGGTAACGCAGACCGCCGTCGTTCATCACACCGTTCGGGGAAATCGCCACGGCATTGTCCAGCGAAGCTCCCCTGGCGTAACCCTGCGCGCGCAGCCGTTCCAGCTCATCCAGGAATCCGAAGGTGCGCGCGCGGCCCACCGCCTCCGAAAAGGTCTGCCGATCCCAATCGAAGTCGTAACGCTGGACGCCGACATGGGGGTGGTCGTAGTCGATTGTGCAGGAAACCTTGAATCGGTCCGACGGCAGCAACCGGGCCCAGCTGTCGCCGTCCTGCACCTCGACCGGCTTCAGGATCTCGATCCGACGCCGCGGCCGGGAAGGCTGGGGCCGGACGCCGACGCATCCGATCAGGAAAGTGAAGTCGTCCGAACTGCCGTCCATAATCGGCAATTCCGGTGCATCGACCTCGATTGTGGCATTGTCGATCCCCGCACCGGCCAACGCCGCCAAAACATGTTCCGGCGTACTTATGCCGACACCGTATTGGTTGGACAACACCGTGCATAGCATCGTATCGACGACCATGTCCCATCGCGCAGGCACCACAGCCGCATCGCCCGCAATATCGAGGCGCCGGAACACAAACCCATGCCCCACAGGGGCCGGTCCGAGGGTCAAATGCACCTTGCGCCCGCTATGGATGCCTATTCCTTCACACGCAATCGCCGCCCGTAAAGTGCGCTGTCCACGATCCACCCATCTCGAAAGACGTTCGACCGGTTTTCTCTCTCGTTCACTCATTGCGTTGTAATATGGCGTCCCAAACTGGCGAATCTGCAAGGAGACCATATCGAGGTGTTTCGCAGTCCTACAAGTCACACTTTGTTAAGGAATGTTACGGCGGGATCCGCCTGGGGCATCCTGCCGCTCAAGAATCCAGAATACGCGAAAACGAGGCTGGCGCCGGCGCTGACGCATGAGGAGCGACAGAAATTGTTCCGGGCCATGGCAGAGGATGTACTGGCCGCATTGTCCGGCGCCGAAGGTCTGGAGGGGACGGTCGTCGTTACCCGCGACAACTGGGCGCAAGGGCTCGCAGAAAAATACGGGGCCGCGATCCTGGAAGAAACGAAGAATCGGGGCCAGAGCCCTGCCGTCGGCGACGCGGCGGCCGCCCTTGCCAAGGCCGGGGCCGGTGTCGCGTTAGCGCTGCCGGGCGATGTGCCGCTTGTCTCGCCAGCGGAAGTCGACCGGGTTCTGGCCGTCCACGGGCCGGCCCCGGCGGTGACCATGACGCCCGCGGCCGACGGGCGGGGGACTAACTGCGTAGCCTGCTCGCCGCCCGACATCATCCCGTTCCATTTCGGCCATGACAGCTTCGAGCCCCACAAGGCCGAAGCACTGGCACTCGGCCTCGAACCGCGTATCGTCGCGGGCCTGCACGGTATCGCCCTCGATGTGGACAAGCCCGAGGATTTGCGCATGCTGCTTGCGCAGGGCGGCGTCTGTCGGGCGCTCGAATGGCTGAACGGCACGGACATACCGGCGCGCCTCGCCGGGGAGGAGAGGGATAAATGACAGCGCTTCAGTTCGGGATCATGAACCGGGGCCAGTTCCCCATCGGCGACGACCCGAAGCTGCACTGGGACGAACTGGTCGAGCAGGCGCGGGCGGCCGAGCGGCTCAAATTCGATTCGATCATGAAGGGCTCGCACTACAGCTCCTGGCCGTTGATGGATTTCCAGCAGGTCCCGTTCCTGGCCCGCATGAGCGGCGAATGTCCGTCCCTGCGCCTTCTCTGCGGCATCTGCCTGCTGCCGCTGCACAAGCCGCTCGATGTCGCGGAGACCTTCGCCAATCTCGATGTCATGAGCGGCGGCAAGCTCATCTTCGGTGTCGGGCTCGGCTACCGGGAAGTGGAATTCAAGGCGTTCGGCACAACGCAGAAGGATGCAGTGCCCCGCTTCGTCGAGAGTCTCGATGCGATCCGGCGGTTGTGGACCGAGGAGCGTGTGACGATGAAGGGCTCGCATTTCGAGCTCATCGAGGCTGCCTGCACGGTCAAGCCGGTCCAGAAGCCGACCCCGCCCGTCTGGGTGGGCGCCAATGCCGACCGGGCGATCGAGCGCGCCGCCCGGCTGACGGACGCCTGGTTCATCAACCCGCACAACACGGTGGCGACCACGGCCCGGCAGATGGAAGTGTACAAGCGCGCCCTCGACAAGGCGGGCAAGCCGATGCCGGCCGAACTGCCGATGATGCGCGAGGTCGTGGTGGGCCGGTCGCGCGAGGAAGCTATCCGCACTGCCGAACCCTATCTGATGGCGAAATACCGCGCCTACAAGGAGTGGGGCCAGGACAAGGTTATGCCGGAGGGCGACGGCGATTTCGGCCAGGACTACGAGGACCTGCTGAAAGACCGGTTCCTGTTCGGCTCGCCCGACGAGGTCGCGGAGCAGATCATCGGATATATCAACCGCTTCGGTATCAACCACTTCGTGTTCGGCATCCAGTATCCCGGCATGCCGCAAAGCATGGTGCTCGACGAGATGGCTATGCTTGCCGAAGAAGTGATCCCCATGGTGCGCTCTGGCGTCTAACCCGCATGTCCCAAAGGTCACGGCCTGCGTCGCGTCCAAGCGTTCCATCCACAAGGATCGGGCCGAAAAAGCGTAGCAGAGCCTGCGGTTGAGGTCCGCGACGCCGCGCGCAACGCGGCAGTTTGTTCGGATAGCGGCGTTTACGCCGCCACGGGCGGGCGCTTGGGCGCGACTCGGAGGTCGGCGGTTGTCCAGCCAACGGCGGTCGATTCATCCGGATCGAAGCGTGCTCTAGACAAACCGACGACCCACGATGCCATCGGTCTGGTCTGCCGCCGCTGCGAGGGCCCCTGGCCTAAAAGGCGAGCTTCGCTGCGCCAAGCATGCGCATGGTACGGCTGTCCTGAACCAGCAGCGCGACGCCGCCTGCAGTGTCCTGCTCCGTATCGACCTCGATTTCGCTTTCCATCGCCGCGCCGTGCCATTCGGCGACCTGCACAATCTCGCGCACGACATTGCTGTAGCTGAGGTGCCGCCCGGCATTCTCGCCGCGCTCGATATCTTGGTCGAGCTTGCGGGCGAAACGCACCAAGTGGACCCGCGCCGCGCCGTCTCCCGCCGGCAACGCATAGCCGAGACGGCCCGGCCCGCGCCATTCGAGCCTGACCTCGAGGCGCGATTCCGACATGGCTTCGGCCTGGGCGATGGCTACCTTTATCCGCTCCGCATGGAAGCCGACCACGTCGTAGCGCCCATCGATCACCATCTGGGGGGTATAGACATTGCGGCGGCCGAGCACTGGGCTATAGGCATATTGCCGGTCGGTTCCGGCCTTCGTGGCGAAGGGGTCCGGCCAGCCGAGCCGGTCCCAGTAATTCACATGGAAGCCGAGCGCGATCACATCGTCCCGGTCCGCCAGGTGGCCGAGGATCCGGTCTGCAGGCGGGCAGGACGAACAGCCCTGCGAGGTGAAGAGCTCGACCACCACCGGCTTCGAGGCATCGGCCCAAGCGCCGGCGGCGGCAAGCAGGCCGGCCGCGACAAGCAGCGCCCGCCCAAGAACAGCCATCATTCGAACACCGCCACCGCCCGGATTGGGCTGCCTGTGCCGCCGCGAATCCTGAGCGGGAAGCCGATGAAACGGAACCGGCCGCGGCCGATCACTGCCTCCAGATTGGCGAGGCACTCCATATGCGTAATTCCGCGTTCGGCGCAGGCGCGGTGGGCGCGGAAGTTGAGTTCGCCCTCCGGAGCGGGACTGACCGCCTCGACGCCGAACATTCCGATTCCCCTGTCGGCGAGCCAGTGGACCGACTCCGTCGCGAGTCCGGGGAACTCGTGCCCATAGGCCGGCGTGCCGAACATGCGCCGGTTCACGCCCATGGCGAGCAGCACCGTATCTCCCTGGCGGATTTCCTCGCCGGACGCGGCTAACGCAGCTTCCATCTCTGCCACCGTCACCGCGTGGCGCGGCGGCGGCTCGCCGAGGTCGAGGCAGATCGCGGAGGTGTAGAAGCGCTCCAGCGCCATCCGGTCTATCGACTCAGCCTCGGGGTCGGGATCGAAATGGCAGAACGCATCGACATGCGTGCCGGAATGGTCCGAGAGCGAGAGCGTCAGCGATTTCGAAGTGAAGTCGAAGCCGCCGGCGCTCTTGATCTCCGAGTGGTCGTTCCAGACCGTCATCACCACCGGCGGATGCGAGGGGTGGTGGGCGGTGCGGTGATGCAGTTCGCGGGAGAGATCGACGAGCTCCATCAGACTGGCCTGTCCCCTTCCAGGGTCACCCGATGCATGGCACGGCGGTAGCCCTGATAGTCGTTAAGGGCGTAATGCTGCGTGCAACGATTGTCCCAGAACGCGATCGATCCCTGCTGCCAGCGGAACCGGCAGGTGAACTCCGGAAGCGCCGCCTGCCGGTACAGGAAGTCCAGCAGCGGCCGACTTTCCTCCGCGGTCCAGCCATCGATCCGCCGGGTGAACGCCCCGTTGACGAACAGGCACTTGCGCCCGGTCTCCGGATGGGTGCGCACCACGGGATGGCTGCTTTCGATGGTCTCGTCCACCTCGGTGAGCTTGGTGGTGCGTATCGAATTGGCGGCGTCGCGGCGAGCCTTGTTCGTAAATATGTCGGAGCTGTGGATGGCGCGCAGCCCTTCCAGCATCTCCTTCATGCCGTCCGACAGCGATTCATAGGCGCGGTACTGGCTTGCGAACATGGTGTCGCCGCCCGCGGGCGGCACTTCCAGCGCATAGAGGATCGAGCCCAGCGCCGGCTCCGGGAGGTAGGTGACATCGGAATGCCAGACTCCGCCGATATTCCCGGTCGCCTCGGGCTCTTTCAGCACGGGGAGGATCTCGGGATGCCCCGGCAACGACTCGTAGTAACCGTGGATGTTGAGGTCGCCGAAACGCCGACCCACCTCCTTGTGGCTGTCGGGGTCCAGCACCTGGTCCCGGAAGAAGATCACCTGATGGTCCAGGAAAGCCCGGTGAACCGCGTCGAACTGTTCATCCGACAGCGAGTCCGCAAGATCGATGCCGTGGATTTCCGCGCCGAGGGCTCCCGCTACCGGCCGAACCTCAATGCTGTTGGACTTCATCGCCGTCCTCCCCTATCACTCCGCCGATAACCTACCCTATCGCTCCATAGACAACCAAGCATGACGATGCCCGAACTACAGGGCTGCCTCGACCGGGCGGCCCAACGCCATGAGACAGCCTGTGGCGGCGGCCATATGGTCTGGCGCGAATGGGGCGCCGGGCCCACCGTGTTGCTACTGCACGGCTCCTTCGGCGCCTGGACGCATTGGCTGCGCAACATCGAGGCGCTTTCGATGCATTTTCGTGTGCTGGCCTGCGACCTGCCGGGCATGGGCGAAAGCGCTCTGCCGCCGATGCCGTTCGATGCGGGCAGCCTTGCGGACATCCTGACGGAGGGGCTGGAGGAACTCGCGCCGGAACCGTTTCATCTGGTCGGCTTCTCTTTCGGCGGCATCGTCGGCGGCCATGTGGCCGTTCGCACCATGCCGCGGGTGATGAGCTACACCGCAATCGGCTCGAACGCTCTCGGCCTGCCGATGGCGGCCAGGGCTCCACTGCGCAAGCCCAACAGGAACATGAGCGAGGCGGAAATCCTCGATCTCCACCGCCACAATCTGGGCCTCCAGATGTTCGGCGACCCCGCGAGGATCGATGCCACCGCACTCGCAGTCCAGAACGCCAATACGCGCCGGGCGCGCATCCGGTCCGGCAAGATCCCGGCAGGGGACAGCCTCGCCCGCCGGCTGCGCGAAATGTCGGCGGCCGGCCTGCCCCTCCAGGGCATCTGGGGCGAGCGCGACGCCACGGCGGGCGACCTGCTGGATACGCGGCGCGACCTGTTCCAGACCGTGCAGCCCGGCTGCCCCTTCCATGTCGTTCCCGGCGCCGGGCACTGGGCCGCGTTCGAGGCGCCGGACGAAGTGAACCGAATCCTCATCGACAGCCTGCCCGCCATGGAGACCCCACGTGCATGCCATTGAAGCCATAGCCTCGCGCCGGTCGGTCCGCGCATTCAAGCCGGACCCGGTGCCGCTGGACATCGTCCGCCAGATCCTGGAAGTCTCGGCACGGGCGCCTTCCGGCACCAACATGCAGCCCTGGAAGGCGCGGGTCGTGACCGGCGCCGCGCGCGAACGACTGACCCGGGCCGCGCTTGCAGCCGGCATGAACGGGGCCGAACTGAAGGCGGAGTACAAATACTACCCGGACCGCTTTCCCGAGCCCTATCTCACCCGCCGCCGCAAGGTCGGGTGGGACCTGTACGGCCTGCTTGGCATCCAGCGCGGCGAGACCGACAAGATGCGCGCCCAGCACGCCCGCAACCAGATGTTCTTCGATGCGCCGGTCGGCATCGTCTTCAGTGTCGACCGCGTGCTGGAGATCGGCAGCTGGCTCGACTACGGCATGTTCCTGGAGAATGTCATGGTAGCGGCGCGGGCCTTCGGCCTGCACAGCTGCCCCCAGGTGGCCTGGACGCCCTATCACGAGACCGTTCGCGAAGTGCTCGGCATGCCGGAGGAAGAGGTGGTCGTGTGCGGCATGGCACTCGGCTACGAGGACGAAAGCGCAGTCGAAAACAGCCTGCGCACCGAACGCGCGCCGCTATCGGACTGGGTCTCCTTCCACGAGGAGTGAAGCCGCGCCCGCCGGTCGGGGCTACCGCAGCCCTCCGGTGACGAAGATCGTGTCGGCCGTCATGTAGCTGGCGCCGTCGGAGCAGGCGAACAGCACCGTCTCGGCGATTTCCTCGGGCTGCGCCATCCGTCCGATCGGCATCTGCTCCGCATAGCCCTGCAGCACTTCAGGCGGCGTGTTGTCGTGGAAGGGTGTGTCCACCAGTCCCGGCGAGATCGACAGGCAGCGCACGCCCCGGCTGGCGAACTCGCGGCCGATGCCAAGCGTCATCGTGTGGACGGCGCCCTTCGACGAGGCGTAATGGACCGAATTGCCGGCGCCGCCAATCCTGGCGGCCACGCTGGCGATATTCACGATCACGCCGCCGCCCTTCTCCAGCATGTGCGGCAGGATGGCCTGGGCGCCGTTGAAGGTGCCGCGGACATTGAGCGCATAGGTCCGCTCCCAGAGGTCTTCGGTAATCTCGAGGAAGGGTTTTCGCGCCAGCGCCGCGCCCGCAGCGTTGAGTTCGAAATCCACC
>MPNF01000013.1 GCA_002238885.1 Alphaproteobacteria bacterium bin95
ACATCGCTGCCTGACCGTCTCTACCTCCCTATATTCCTCCCCGAATCGGGCCGTCACTTCGGTGGCGGCCCATCCCTTTTGCTGGCCGAAGCGAAGGACAGCGCCATTCGCGCATACCCCCGCGCAGCGCGCACCGCCTCTCGCAAATGGCATGCAGCTGGGCTACATTCCCAAAGATGGAGATCCGACAATGACCGCTTTCGATAGCCTCGCCGCAGCCGAGACCCTCGAAAACGCTGGCCTCGATCCAAAACACGCCAAAACCCACGCCGCCCTGCTCCGCGATGCAGCCAGCGCGGGTCGCGACGACATGGCAACCAAGCGCGATCTCGCCGAATTGAAGGCAGACATGACCTGGCGCTTGATCCTGATTGCTGGCGTCATCATAGCAGCCGTCAAACTCATCCCGTAATCGCACCGGTAATTCCTTTCACCACCGCTGGCGGCACCCGGAAGCTCGCCACCGCCCTTGATCCGATCCGGCCATACCGGCCAAAAACACCTCGACCAGCTCGCCGCAAAAGGACCAAGCTGATGCCTCTCAACGTTCAAGACCTCATCGACGAACTCAGGCCGAATGAGCGCAGGAAGGTCGATGAACTTACCGAGAAACTACGCGCCGAGCACGACGCATACCATCTCCGCACCGCCGCATCCGGCCCGCAGGATACGGTACCCAGCCATCCCCGGGCAGCAAATACCTCCGAACGCCGATCGACCCCACTGCGTCCTGCCGAACCACAAGCCCTTCCCCTTCGTTACCAGCCGATGCGGCCGTGCCCGCCAACGACACCGGCGCCCCGGCCTCCGTTTCCGGGAACATGACTGCCTGACCCCTTCATCTCCCTGTCTTCCTTCCTGACCCGGGCCGTCGCTTCCGTGGCGGCCCCTCCTTCTTCTGCTCCCCGATCGCCCCCTTCTGCATCCGAAGAATGAGCCAAGCGCCTCTCCTCGCGAACAACTCCGAGGAGAAATCGAATGTGCATCAGCATCCGCGAATCCCGCGACGGCATGCTCTACATCGCCGTCGCCGGCGGGCCCGGAATCCCGCGCGTCGATCCCGTCGCCGAGCGCATCCTCTTCGACGCCGTCGACGCCCACAACGAGTCCGTCCGCAACGGCGCAGGGCCGATCATCTCGCTTCGACCCTCTTACGACGAGTCCTCCGGCCGCTACGCCAGCCGCTTCGCCTACGACCCTGTCCTCCCCTCCACGCTGCCTCCCGTCATCCGCCTCCCGGCACAACCCCGCCGCTCCTGGCGCCGCCCGATCGCCGTCGCCGCGTTCACTTTGCTGGTCTGCCTGGCGACCTTCACCGTCCCTGCGATCTTCGGCAGCCCTCCTCGCGACGCCGTCCGGCCGGTTCTCTTCGACGTCATTACTCCTCCCCCGAACGCCCTCACCTCGGTCACCGGACCGAAGATCAAGTAGAGCTTCGCTTGAGTGATCCGGATAAGGGATCGGGCCAACCGGTCAGGTCCCGGGATCGCAACCCATCGTCAACAACCAGAACTTCAAGGAGCCAGCCATGGCCTTTGGTTTGAACCAGGTGCAACTGATCGGTCGTCTCGGCAGGGACGTCGAAGTCCGTCACACCAAGTCCGGCGGCAAGGTCGCCAACCTGAACGTCGCCACCGACGAATCCTACATCGACCGGAACTCCGGCCAGAAAGTCGACAAGGCCGAATGGCACCGCGTCGTTTCCTTCCAGGACGGCGTCGTCGACATGCTCGAGAAGCACGGCTCGAAGGGCCGGCTCGTCTACATCTCGGGCAAGCTGCAGACGACGAAGTGGCAGGACCAGAACGGCAACGACCGGTACACCACCGAGATCATCATCGTCCCGGGCGGCCGCGTGCAGTTCATGGACAAGGTCGAGGATCGCCCGGCCCCTGCGCAGCCCGCCACCACGGCAGCCGCCGCTCCGGCCCCCGCCAATGACGCCGAGGCACTCGGTCCCAGCCTCGACGACGACATACCGTTCTGAGGCGTCACCCCACTCCCTGTTCCTCCCCATGGCGGGTCGTCGCTCCGGCGGCGGCCCGTCTCTTTTTGCCGGGAACAAGAAGTTTAAGGCGAGCTTTTTCCGGGCAAATGAACCCTGGCAGGAGACGCCAAATGTTGCTCGCCAAACTCCCGAACCGTTCCCCCTTCTCCCGACACCAACCGCCCGCAGACCGGTCGCTCAACGCCCCGGCTCTCCCCTTCACCCTGATTTGCCGTGACGCCCTCTACGAAGATTCCTGTCTGGCATTCCACCGCTACGCCTATCTCGAAGACTGTATTCACGACATCCGCCTGGCGCTCGACGAGATTTACGACGACGCCGACGAGTACGCTTCCTACTTGCCGGACGCCGTCAACGACGTGGCCCACACCGTCGAAATCTACGCCCACGGCGAGCATTGCCTCACGATCGCCGCCACCGGTCACGACATCGACGCAACCGGCCGCTGGTCGCAGGTCTGGCCCTTCCTCGCGAAACCCTTCGCCCTCTATACGCCCGACACCGACCCCTCGCGGTTCCCCGACATCTTTCCATTCTGACCGCATTTCGGTTCCACCCTTCCGGGTCGTCGCTCCCCCAGCGGCGGCCCTTCCTTTTTGTCGGCCAACGAAGTTTCAGACGAGCTTTTTCACGGTCAAATCAACCCTGGGAGGTTCCCATGACCAGTTCGTACATCGTCGCCTACACGAGCCCGGCAACCGACACCCGGCCCGCCCGGTCCGGTTCCTGCGGGTACGACACCCTCTTCTTCGCGTATGAGGACATCCTCTACAACTACGCCGAGTACCCCGCGCCCGGAGCGGTCGACCACATCTACCGGGCATCTCCCGAGGGCCTTCCCGCCGGCGATCCCGTCCTCACCGTTCGCTGGAACGAGGACGGCTCCCGCGAGGAATCCGGTACCCTCGCGCTTCCTCCGCGCGCCGCGACCAGCCCTTCCTGCCCTGGCTGTTCGTCCGAGACCGGCATCTGCTTCCACCGGGTCTCGCCCGCCCAGTCGGACATCTACCGCGGCGGCCGGCGCATCGGGGAAATCGCCACCATCGCCGACGACGGTGCGCCGGAAGGTCCCCTGTACTCCGTCCTCCTGATGACGGATCCCATCGCGCGGTTCCGCGTCTCCCCTCCCTCGGAACTCCTCCCGCGGGTGGTCGAACACGTCAACTCCAATCCCTGTTTCGTCTGAAACACAGGGGCCGGCGCCACCCAGCGCCGGCCCCTTTTTTTGTCTCGGCCAACGAAGTTTCAGACAAGCTTTTGCCGGGCAAATGAACCCTGACGAGGAGACAGACGATGGGTTGGAAATGCGACGACTGCGGCAACCGCGGCCCCGAATCCGGCGCCCTCTGGTGCCCCGACTGCGGCAGCCGAAACGTGGCCGCCACCGACGCAGACGGACTCACGGCCGCCGACCGGCGCAAACAGTTCGAGATGAATTGCGAGGAGTTCGGGGTCGACCCGGCAACCGTTCCCTACACCGACAAGCCCGCCGGTTACGTCCTCCCGCCGCGCGCGCGCCGCCCCGCAAACGACAACATTCCCCCGCATCCCGACCTCGACAACAGCATCCCGTTCTGAGGCCCTTCACCGTCCAGGCAGGCCGGCGCCACCCCAGCGCCGGCCTGTTTTTTGCCATGGGCCCGTGTCCCTACGCCGCCGGTTCCACCCGCGCGCGACGGAGCAATTCCCAGACCTTTTCCTCGCCCACATCGAGCCCGCGACGCGCCATGCTTTCGGCCAGCTGCGAGGCCGTCACCCCTCTTTCGTGCTGCCGCACCATGTCTTCCGCAAGCCGTTCGAGCACCTCCTCCACGGTCATCAGGTTCGGCCGCAGACTCCCGAAATCCTCCCTGATCGCTGCGAAGTCAATCTCCGATTCCTTGTACCGCTTCGGTGCCCGCCTTGCCCTTTTCTGCCCACCTTCATCTGCCATCCTTACCTCTCTTTCCCTCCCCTCCACAGCGTCCCCGCTCATGCCATTCATCAGAACTTGAAGTCCTTTCCTCCCTGATTTCCCATCCCTTCGTCAACCCCTCCTGCGACATCGACATGGCTTCCCTGCGTGCTGTTCCGGAGTTCCCCACGCACATCCATTCCAACCGAAATTCTGCTTGAAGTCTGCATAGATTGGGCATATTGAGAGTTAAAGCCCTATCACACCGCTGCCCCACGGGGACTTATGTCATTGATATACCACACTTTTCTACCTCTCACACCCCATTTCTCAATGGGCCTATTCGTCATCTCCCAACCCAAATAGGACGGCTCATGCATCGACAGGGTGTGAAACGCCAGAAATATACAGCACCAGCCCGATCGGGGCGCGCGTCCACGCTGAAAGTCTATCTCAGCCCCGAAGACCGCTCCAACCTGCGGCACATCGCGCGCGAACTCGCCATCTCCGACAGTCTCGCCGCCGTTCTTGCAATCCGCCAATTCTGCAAGGCAGTCGAAGCCGAAAAACGCGACAACGCAACCTACCCGAACCCAGGCCACCCACTACCCAGGCTGCAACCTCTGGTGCCACCCAAAAGGGCATAGTTCACAATGGTCGCCTTCGTCTCCCGCCTTCTCAATACCCCTGCCACGGCCGAGCACTACCTCGACCGGCAAGCGAGCCACCGCCCCGAAGCCCTCTTCGTCAGTCACCCGGGAGAGGATCCCGATGGTGCCTGGTGGAACCCCGACCTGCTCTTCGGCCTGGAACATGGATCCCTTGTAACGCCCTTAGAGTTCCGCGCGCTCTTCCAGGGGATCGCCCCTCGAAACCCTACCCTTCGCCAGGATCCCGACACCGGAATGAAGCTTACGCAGAACACCGGCCGCGCCAACCGCACGCCCGGCTTCGACGTTTGCATTTCACCCGACAAGACTGTCAGCGCCCTTTGGGCAATCGCCTCGCATCCGCTTCAAAACCAGATCGCTCATGCCCATGACGATGCGGTTCGAACCGCCCTGGACATGGTCGTTCGAGGATACTGTGCATGGACTCGAATCCGACCCAAGTCACACGCGCCAGACGTGCTTCTACCTGCAAGAATTCTCGGCGCGTCGTTCCAGCGAGGCACTTCGCGGACCGGAGACCCCCACCTTCGAACGCATGTTCTGATCTTCAATGTTGCCGTTGCAGACACCGGCCCATACAGAGCCTTTCATCCCCGGCCGATGCTGTTCTGGCAGAAAACCATCGGCGCGATCTATCGAAACGCACTCGCCTGGAATGTCACAAGGAACCTGCGTTTCGACATCGAATACCACGGCACGCACAACGAGTTCTGGCGTATCCGGGGCTTCCCCGAACCCCTTCTCCGGCTCTGGTCAAAACGCCGCCAGTCAATTCAGAACCGCGACGCGCCACTCCCAAAGGAAGCCCGCCTCTACAAGGGCCGCGCGCTACAGAATCTCCGCTGGGACCTTCAGGCTCTCGAACACATCGGCGACCCCGACACCTTCATCGAAACGCTTCCGGCGTTCCCCCTGCCGGCCCCGAACGACCGTCGTCTCATCGACATGCAGAACCTCATCGACGCCATTCCCGACCGCCTGAACAACGCGAAATTTCCGTGGCGCTACCCCAGGTTTGTCGCCGAGGCTGCCAATGCCACGGCAGGTCTGCTGCCTCCGCAGGACGCTTTTCCAGTGGCCGACAGGATCGTAACCGACCCCCGACTCGTCCGGCTCGAACGCCACAACGATACGGCCGACTATCGAGCGGACCTGCATCACATCCGCCTCTACTCCCTCGCTACCTGAACAGCCTTTCCGGTCATGGTCGCAACCCTCGGAAAAGTATCAAGCGCCAGAATGAGCGCCGACTATTACATCCATTCGCAGGCCTCTCACCGCCAGCCCGGCGAATACTATCTTGCCGGCGAAGAGCCCGACGGCGTCTGGTACAATCCCCACGGCATGTTCGGCCTGAAGGATGGCGACAAGGTTCTCGCCGACGCCTTCTACACGCTCCACAGCGGCTTCCATCCGCGCAATCCGCCGCTCGATTTCCGACCGCGACTGGGCCAGAAGCTCACCCAGAACGCCGGCAAGGACAACCGCACGGCCGCCTTCGATCTCACCTTCTCGGCCGACAAGACCGTCTCTGCCGTCTGGGCGATGGCCAGGCCCGAACTGCGCGCTGACATCGCCAAGGCGCACGACGACGCCGTCCGCTCCGCTCTCGATCTCATCGTCAAGGAACACTGCTCCTGGACCCGTCACCGGCCCAACTCCAACGCCGATCACAAGGTTATTTCGGCCAAGCTCATGGCTGCTACCTTTCAGCACCAGTCGTCGCGCGCCGGCGATCCGCAACTGCACACACACGCCGTCATCTTCAACTTCACCCAGGCCGACGACGACAAGTTTCGCGCGCTCCACGCCCAGCCCCTGTACGCCTGGATGCGCACCGCCGGGGCCGTCTACCGCAACGCTCTCGCATACAACCTCCGCGAGCTCGGCTTCGATACCGAACGTCACGGCCGGAAAGGAGAGATGATTCGAATCAAGGGCGACCTGGACGAAATCGTGAGCGTCTGGTCGAAGCGCCGGCGCATGATCGTAGCGGCTGCGCGCCAGCTCGGATTCACGACAGGCGACAACCCCGGGCTTGCGCAGCGGATCAACAAACGCACACGCGAGAGCAAGGAAAAGGGCCTCGATCCTCGCGCCAAGGACCTGCGCTGGGACATCGAAGCCGGCGTCGTCCATGAAGACCCTGACGGGCTCATCGAGAGCCTGCGAACCTACACCGCACTTAAGCCGGGCGATCCTGTCGTCACCGAAATTGCGCGCGAACTCCACGCCATTCCGGAGAAGCTCACGGACCAGGAAGCCGTCTGGAAGATCACCGACGTCATGCAGGAAGTGGCGCTCGTGACGGCCGGCGTCGTGAAGCCCGAGGCCATCCAGGCACTGACGGAATCCGTGCTCGAATATGCCGAAGTCGTCGAGCTCGACCGCTGGGGAGACGGCCCGAATGTCCAGGCCGATCTCGCCCATACCCGAGTCTTTTCCACCCCCGCGCAGCTCGAACGCGAACGCAATATCCAGCACCTTGCGGGCGCACTCGACCTGCAGCCGACGACAGCAATTCCGAAGGATCTGATAGACGCGCACCTCGCCGAACTCGACGCGGCCGGCTACCCGCTCAGCGACGAACAGGTGGCGGTCGTGCGCCGCGCCTGCGGCTCGCAACGCAACCTCATCGTCGAAGGCGCCGCCGGTTCCGGCAAGACCACGACCCTCGTTCCCGTCGCCGACCTGGCGCGCATGGCCGGCTGGAAAGTGTACGGAACGGCAAACTCCTGGCTCACCAGCAAGGCCCTCCAGACCGAGTGCCATATCCCCGCCTGGTGCATGAAGACCCTCCTCAATCGATACCGGCGCGGCACGCTCGATTTCGACGATCGCTCGCTCATCATCGTCGACGAGGCCGGCCAGTTGAGCGTCCGGCAGGTCGAAGCGCTGCTCAAGATCTGCGAGGAAACGGGCTGCAAGATTCTCTGGGCGGGAGACACCGGACAGCAACAGCCGATCGAAGCGGGCCCCGGCCTGAGGCTCATGCGCGACGTCATAGGCAGCGTCGAAGTCAAGACGATCCGGCGCCAGCGGGCCGACGCCGAAGACATTCTCGTCCAGGTCCACGGCCTCGACGAAGACGAGGCGCGCGGCCGTATCGCCGGCATGACAACCGCGGAAACGCGCCGGATCGTCGAAGATTTCCGCGCCCTGGAAGACCCCCCGGAAGTCAAACCCTGGCAGATCGAGGCCTCCGAAGCGCTGAGAGACAAGAACCCTGCCACGGCGATCGAGGCCTATCACGCGCGCGGCCGCATTCACCTAGCCGACGACCTCGACGACACGCTGCGCATCCTCGTCGACGACTGGGAACTGCATCGCCGGGAGGCGCCCGACGACTCCCGCCTTGTCATAGCGCGCACCCACGCGGAGCTTGGCGCCCTCACTCCGGTCCTTCGCGAGCGCACCCTCTCACCGGAACAACTGGAACGCGAAGTTCCCATTATCGTCGCCGGCGACAACACCGACCGCAAGCACGCCCGGCCCAGGTCCCTGCTGATCGCCCCCGGCGACCAGCTCGTCGTACGCGTGCGCGTCCAGGACCTCGACTTCCAGAACGGCACCCTGCTCACGGTCACCGACATCGCCACGTCCCACGACGAGAAAGGCAAGCCCCGTTACCGCATATCCGCCCGAACGGGCGACGGCCGCGACGTGACCTTCGATCCCAACGACATACGGGACTGGGACCCCGAACGCGGGTTGCACGGCCTTCCCCGTCTCGACTACGGCTACGCGCTCACCTTCTCCTCCGCGCAGGGCGCCACCGTCGACCGCGCCTTCGTCCTGGCCGACGACCGGCCCGCAATCGAAACCGTATACCCGGCCCTCACCAGGCACCGCGACCGGCTCGACATCTATTGCAACACCGCACCCATCCGCCTCACCATCGCAGACGACCGGCCGGAATCGGAAGAACCGGACGACGGAGACGTCGCCGACGAGGAAGTCCTCGCGCGCCTCGCCAAGACGTGGAGCCGATCCGACCCGAAGCGCGCCGCACTCGACCATATTCTCGACCCGACCACACGCCGCGACGGACCGCAGATCGCCGACGACGCGGACGATGAGGAAATCAAGGCAAAGGGCGAGCATGCCAATATGGTTCGCCCCGCACCGCCCGACTCCCTCTCCGCCCTGCAATGGCTGCGGGCCAACCGCTCAGGCGAGGCGCCATCGCCATTCGTCGACGAAATCATCCGATCCGTGCGCAGCGACCAGACGGCCCGCAACCACACCCGCGACCTCACCGAACTCGCAGCCCGCATCGAGGCCGTCTCCGAGAGCTATCGCAAGATCACCGAGGAAGCCAGGTCCGCCGACGAAGCCGGCCGGATCTGGCGCAGCCCCGAATACATGAACGCTGTCCGCGAACATCAGTCCCTCGTGCCGGCCGCCCGCCGCGCGCTCTCCCGCTTCACCAAGCTCCCGGGCATCGTGCGCAACGCGGCCAAGGCCGGCCTCACCCGCGAGGTCCTGCGGGAATGGATCCGCGACTACGACAGCCGCCGCCACGTCCTGCGTTCCGCGAAGTCCACCTGGGACCCGGCCGAACGCAAGTCCCTCGCAATCCTCCAGACGCAGTGGAACGATATCCTCCACGTCGCCCGCGAGAGCGACACCCTCCCCATCCATGTGCCCGGCTGGCAACAGGCCCTCCTGGACATCTCGACCGCCCTCAAGGACCGGACCATTCCCGAAACCCGCCTGCCCACGTTCAACGCCATCCTGGAAGACCAGCGCAGGGCCTTCCGGCTGGACCGGCAGGCGCGCGAGGCCATCGAGCTCATCCC
This sequence comes from Alphaproteobacteria bacterium bin95, assembly GCA_002238885.1. Classification (GTDB taxonomy): domain Bacteria; phylum Pseudomonadota; class Alphaproteobacteria; order Bin95; family Bin95; genus Bin95. The sequence goes on from MPNF01000013.1 coordinate 9,376, forward strand.
GGCCGTCACTGCCCACCTGAACAAGATCGGCGCTACGCACAAGAATCCGCTCGACCGCGCTATCGACTGGGCGGGGCTCGAACAGCCTGTCGCCGCGCTGGAGCAGGCTGTCGGCGCCATGCCGCCTCCAGCCGAGATCAATCCCTATCTCAGGCACTACCATCCCGACGCCGCAGACGATCTTCCAAGGTTCGCCGCCAACACAGCCCGCGACGTGTTCGACAAAGCCCGCGCCGACTACCGGGAGAAGCTCACTTCATCTTGCGCCCAACTTGCGTCCCTGCTTGCCAGCGCCAGTTCCCAGCGGAGGAACATCGAGGCCGCCTATCCCGACTACACGCAGCAGCTTTTCGACAACCTACAGACAACCGTCAACAAGCTGACCGCCGCCCTGGACAGCCTGCCACGCTCCCACGACGCCACGCGCATGCTTCGCGAAAACCACCAGCTCATGATCGAGGACGTCGAAACGGCCTTGCCTGACCTCAACGCCACCCTGCAGAGCATGGACCTGGTCATGAACCCGCTCCGCCGACCTGTCGCCAGCTCGCCAAGCGCCTACATTCCACTCGCCAAGGACCGCTCCGCCCGCCGCCGGGCCGAACAGAAAGCAGCTTCTGCCAGCGCAACCGACGAATCAAAAAAGCAATCGCCCTCGCAAAAGCAGGATCGCGGAATCTCCCTCTAGAACAGCGCTCCCGCCACGCTTGCGAACATACCGTCCAGATACGGCGATACCCTGCCGACGACTGCCCCCATGACAATGGCTGCCCCGACCAATCCGTAGCGGGCCGCCCTCAACGCCAGTTTCTGCCGCTTCTGTCCACGGTAGAAGTCGAGCCTGAATGCCCGCGCCTCCCTGAGCTCGGCAGACTCCGGAACGCCGCCGCGATCGACGCCCGGAACATGGGGCAGCGACTCCTCATCCACGGCCCCCACGGCCCCGAACACTGTCGACATTTCTATCTGGGCCGCCCCGAGCCGCGCCAGGGCCGCATGCGCCGCCTTCTGGGCCGGTTCCCGCTCCGCCGGCACGAACCGAAGTTCTTCCTGCGCCGCCCCGATCAACTGCTTCGCCGCCCCGATCCGCGCGGCCACACGGCCCTCCGTCCCCAGCACCTTGTCCAGTTTCATCGCCTCGCCGAGCACCGTCACGGAATCGCGGTCCAGATAGCGCTGAACGATGCCAAGCACCCCCGAGGCCTCGCCGAGGCCCCTTCCGATATCCCCTTCCCCCCTCGCCACACTTGCCAGGATCGCGCAGGCATGGCCGGTCCCCGCGATCGCCTCCGCAGGTCCGGACAACACCTCCATCACCGTATCCCGGACCTCCCAGCGAGCCGCCCGGTGAATTTCCGCCGACAGCTCCACGAACAACTGCTCGCGGTTATCCTCCGCCTGTTTCTCGAGCTTACCTTCCATCCGCGCGATCCGGCCGACGACCCGCTCGACGCCTTCCAGCACCTCCACCGGATCGCGATCGCCCCCGGAACCCCGCCTGTCACTTCCCGGCCCGTCCGAAAGCCCGCCTTCACCAGGCGAACTCTCGCGCCTCTGCCCGGCGCCCGAACCGTTCTCGTCGCTCACTTCCTCACCGTCGCCCGCCTCCACTCCGGTAAAGGTCTGCACCCTGTCAGATTCGATGCGCTCACTGGTCTCCACGAGATCCTTCAGCATCGCATCCATCTTTCCCCCGTCTTCCCGCTCTGTCATCGCTACCTGATCCAGCTGCCTGTTTCCGACAGCCTATCCCCGTCGAATCCACCCTTCCATACCGACCCCCGACGAAATGCCATCTACTTCTGCATCCGGCCCTTCATGGAGAAGGAGAACAGCGTCCCGGCCGGTGAATTAACGCGTTGCCGTTCGGCTCGACTACCCCGAGCACGCCCGGCGAACGGACCCCGGAACTCCACCCAAGGACGCTGATATGCCCCAAATCGTCCATACCACCGTCTACACGCTCGACGAGCTCTCCCAGGCCGCCAGGGAACACGCCCGCTCCTGGTATCGCGAGCAAGGCATCCACGACGAGTGGTACGACTACATCTACGAGGACTTCCAGACCATCTGCCGGATCGTCGGCATCGACCTCGATACCAGCCCCGTCCGTCTCTACGGCGGCGGCACCCGCGAAAAGCCCCACATATGGTTCTCGGGCTTTTCCTCGCAGGGAGACGGCGCCTGCTACGAAGGTCGCTACAGCCACGCCCGGGGCGCAGCCGGCGCAATCCGCGCCCACGCCCCGCAAGACGCCGAACTGCACCGCATCGTCGACCTCCTTCAGAACGTTCAGCGCCGCAACTTCTGGCAAGTTCACTCGACCTTCCGCCAGACCGGCCGATACTCGCATGCGTACAACATGAAGATCGACGTCGAGCGCGACAGCCCTACCTGGCAACCCCCCACGGAAGGCGCCGAGGATACCGTCGTCGAAGCGCTCCGCGACCTGGCCCACTGGCTCTACCGCCAACTCCGGGATGCCTACGAAGCCGAAACCTCGGACTGCGCCGTCGACGAAGCCCTCGCCGTCAACGAGTTCACGTTCACCAAAGACGGCAAACGCTTCGGCTGACCGCCCCGCCTCGCCGAAAAGGAAATCCGACCATGCCCGAACCCGGCAACGCCGCCGCATTCGATCCCGTCATCTCCGTCTACACCCGCGCCCAGGCGATCGAGGACGGCATCCTCGTCGACGTCTCCGAAACCGCGCGCGAAGCCGGTTTCACCATCCCCGTCGCGGTCACGCGTGCGGTCTGGAATCGCATCGTCGCCCTTCCCGAGGGTTACCGCGGTTTCCAGGACGAGCGCGGGCGCCTCTGGGACGTGCTCTGGATGGCCCGTCACTACGCGCTCCGCGCCTCCGACAGCGACCGCGTGAGAATGTGCGTGCTGGTGCGCGACATCCGCAAGGACCTCCGCGACAGCCACCGGCCGCCCCGCAGGCACTGCCCAATCGTGGCGATCGGTGCCGGCGACGACGGTGGGCCCGCAATCACCATAATGTTTCCGGAGGACGACTGAACATGCACACCCTCAGCCCCGAGCAAAAGCACGAGATCGCCCGCCGCGTCCACGAGACCTTCGACCGCCCGAGCCGCTGGCACCAGGCGGGATGGGGGCGCGACGACGACGGCGACGTCATCGAGTTCGACGGCGGCTTCCACGTCGTCGACAACGACGAGGTCCGCCATCCGCCCGCCTTCCGCCTCGCCACACCCGAGAGCCCCCGCTGCTTCTGCCTCGGCGCCGCCATCCGGATCCACACCCGCTCCATCCTCCTGCCGCGCCCCCCCTCCCCGCCTCCCCCCCCCCGGCCCCCCCCGTTGCTTCTGCCTCGGCGCCGCCATCCGGATCCACACCGGCTCGATCCTCTGGCGCGATCCGTCCCATACCGGGGAGGCCACCGAGACCATGTGCGAGGTCTACACCAGGCTCGCCGGCATCGACACCGGCGCCCGGGAACAGGACGTGCCGGTCTCCGAGCCGCATCTGAACAGCCTCATCGAATGGAACGACTCCGACGAGCGTTCCTGGCAGGACATCCGCGATCTCACCGCCGCCGTGCTGCGCCACCTCGACCCGGAGAACCTGACATGACCGCGCCGTTGTTCACCGAAGATGAACTCTGCATCATTTTCCAATCCATCACCGCCACCCGCGATCGCGCCCGTGACAGCCTGGAACGCCGAGGCCGGGACATCGCGCGCCACAACAAGAAACGCGGTACCCCGGGCGCCCCCAAATCATTCGCGGACACCGCCCTCGACAGGATCGATCTCCGCGAAATCGCAAGCGCGGAAGCCATCATGGCGAAGATAGAAGCCGAACTGGAGACCCTCCGATGACCGCCAACGGCAAATATGCCCGGCTTGTCGAACGCATATTCCGCGCCGATCGCAACCTCTCCGGCGTCCGCCTTTCCGAGGACGACGTCTCAAGGCTCGCCGCGATCCTTCGCACCACCGCTGCAGACATAGAAGCTGACGAGTATGACGCCCTCGACTCAGCCGACCCGGGACCATCCTCGAAGCCTTGATCGAACCGCCATGACCGCCTTACCGTAACCTGCTAGGATTTACCCATGACCCCCGAGTTGATCGCAATCCTCGCCGTTGGCGTAGCCCTCGCCGGACTGATGCTCCGCAATCATCAGGGCCTCGGTAAACGCATGGATGGCCTCGAACACCGATTCGACAACCGCATGGACGGCCTCGACAAACGCATCGACGGTCTCGACAAACGCATGGACCGGCTCGACCAACGCATCGATGGCCTTGAGCAGCGCTTCGACAACCGCATGGACGGCTTCGACGACCGCCTCCGCGCCAGCGAAGTTGCCCAGGCAGACCTGAAGGGGTCAATCCTCGGCAAGCTCGACCTCATCGAGCGCTACATCATCGCCCGCAATCTTCTCGGCGACGACCCCGCTCCCCAGACTGGCGGCGCCGACGAGTAGACCTGCCTCCCGTCTCAGCTGCTCGCGACCGGCCGCACTCCTCAGCCGTCGTCCTCCTTCTCGACCTGGCCCAGCCGACGGAACCCTTCATCCACTATCCTCGGCCGGTATATCTCGTCCCACCTACGATCCCCTTCCCGAGAATGCGCGGCCCACTGCTCCAATCCCGCCCTGAGACAGAATTACGATAATGTCTCAATCCCGGCCGCACTTCAGCCCGCCGCGAGGCCGGATCGACGCTCACGGGCGCCTGCCGACGGTCCCGGAAGCCCGCTGAACGGTCACTACCGCTAGGGGTAATGTCACATCTGCTGACCGACAAGGAAATCTCCGCCCATGCCGTACGAAATCTGCATCGACGCCTCCCAGCACGAATTCATCGGCGACGGGCGCGCCCGCCGCCTGACCCCTGTAGAAGTCCACCAGCGCGCTCTCGAAAGGCGCCCCGGCTGGATCGCCTGGCATCTGGGCCGCATCGGTGACGAAGCGCTCATCGCAGCCGCCCTCGACGCCGATCCACATCTGGCCGCCGACCTCGAACCCCGCATGCTCGACGGCAACCGCATAGGCATCGTCGTGGATGGCGCCCTCGTCGCCAGAATTGCCGCCGCCCTCGCAGCATGACCCGAAACCCCATCTCCCTGGTCAACCTCGACCCGGGCCAGAGCCCGAGCATCCGCCCGCCTGCGACCCCGGGTGCGCTTCCCTCCGGACCAAGCCGCCAGCAATATCCAAGTGAGCTACTTATCCAGGCGCTATACGGCAGATCCATGATCCCCCGCGACAAGAAACGCGTGAACGCCACGCTGGTCCCCGCCATGGTCACACAGCTCGACCGCCTGGCCCGCTACTGGGGCGTGCACCGTTCCACCGTCATCAGCGCCGCCCTGAACGCGGGCCTTCAAGACCTTGAAGCGCTGCGAACCAGGACCGGGGCCTCTCCCGACAGAGGCAAGGCGACCCTGAAGGATCTTGCCGCCACCCAGCTCGAGCTTCCGCTGCCCGCCCGAATTCCGCCAAGCCTCAAGGCAATTAACGTCGAAGCGGCCGGCACCGAGTACCGACCGCCACCGACGCCCGGCGCAGCTTCTCACGATCCCTCGAGATAGCCAACCACCCCCGAGACGCTCCCTCCGGGGTTTCAACCGCTACCGCACGCCCGCTGACCGGCCCCTCGACACCCGGCAACGCCGCGAGCACGAACAACCGGTCCGCTCTCCGTATGCCCAACGCCATTCTCAGCTGATCTGCGCGACCCCACACGTCTGTACGGAGTGAAAGAAGAGCTTCCGACGATCGAACCCGAGGGGACGGGTCCCCTCCCGATCCAACGAGGAAGTCCTCATGACCAAACGTCGTTTTTGTCTGACCCTCGCTCTGGCAATCACAGGACTTGCGATTGCCGCCCCCACCGCATCCACGGAGATCATCGGCGCCGCCCGGGTAATCGACGGCGACACCCTCTCCATCAACGACCAGCGCATCCGTATCCACGGCATCGACGCTCCGGAAACCCGGCAGCACTGCGCCGATAGCCGGGAACGCAGACACCCCTGCGGCACTCACCCCACGCGGACGCGACGCCACACCATCGCGAACCGCACCATACGCTGCGTCCGCCAAACCCGTGACCGCTACGCCCGCTGGATCGCCCGCTGCACTGTCGCCGGCGTCGATATCGGCGCCGAGCAGGTTCGCCTGGGTGCCGCGCTCGCCTACCGGCGCTACTCCCACGAATACATCCGCCAGTAAACAGAAGCACGCGCCCCCGCCGCCGGCCTCTGGTCCGGATCATTCACGCCCCCTGGCTCTGGCGCCGGCGGAACCGCTGACTCCCTCGCCATCCGCATCCCTCCCTCCCATACGGAGCAACCCCATGCTTCACCGCATTACCGGCCGCGCCACCAAGTGCGGCCCCTCCGCCATCAGCGCGATCGCCGGCATTCCCACCCACGAAGCCGCCCGCCTCATCCGGGAATTGTTCGACCGGCAATTCGTCAACGGCGTCTTCATGGACGAGCTCGCGGCCGCCCTGGCAGAACTCGGTTGGAAACCGGACTATGCCCTGCACCACCGAAACCTCCGCAAGCGCCGCCACGCCCGGCGCCAAACGACCTACAACACCATCTTCGCCGACGTTCCCTGTGACGTCCGATCCCTCACCATCGGCCGGGTCCTCAACCTCCATCCCTCGGGAACCTGGGCCATCGCCACAAGCAACCACTTCATCGCCTACAGCGACGGCTTCGTCGCGGATTCCGGTGCCTGGTTCTCCAGAAAGCCAAAATCCTGGTCACACGAAGATCCGGATCATGTTCGCGTCGCCCGACGGAAACTCCAGGAAGCCGTGCGCTTCGTCCGCACTTCCTGATTTCGCGCGACCTCTTCGCATCGGGACCAAAACCACATTGCCTCCCCTTGCACCGCCCTTTGGCTACCACCGCCTTCCAATCCATCTACCGCCAACACCGAGCGCGCCCCATGACCGAACACTATCTCGCCCACTTCAGGGCCGGCAGGTCCGTCTGCTGCATTGCAGCCGCCCACCCGTCGCGAGCCGCAGCCCACCGTTGCGGCCGCCGTGAGGCCCGATTTCGCGGCGACGGCAGCGCTTTCGAGGTCATGACCCGAGACGAGCATGAAGCCCGTCTCCTTCTCGTGCGCCGCCGTACGCGACAAGGCCTTCAGCTTCTGGTCGAGACCATCCAGTCCCAACAGGCTGAAGGAGCCTGCGAAATCTCTGTTGCCCTTGCCCTCAACGGCGTTGCAGTCCAGGTCCAACGCATTAATCCCGACACCGGACGACCGCAGGTTTGGCAAGAGATCAGAGAAGACTCCGACCCCAGCGCCATGTAACTTCGTTTCGGAAAGGAACCAGCTTCCCGATGCAAGCATTGAAACAGGATCGCCGTGCCGACTACCAAGACGTGCTGAATGCGCCTGCGCATATGGTTGCCGAGGTGATCGACGGCGCGCTGCACACCCATCCCCGGCCGGCCCCGCGCCACGCCTGGGCAAGCTCCGGTCTGAGCGCACGGATCAATCCGCCGTTCAACTACGGCGACGGAGGTCCGGGCGGCTGGTGGATCGTCTTCGAGCCCGAGCTGCACCTGGGCGAGGACATTCTCGTGCCCGATCTTGCCGGATGGCGCCGGGAGCGGATGCCGGATTATCCCGAAACCGCTTGGTTCGAGATCGCGCCAGACTGGGCATGCGAGGTGCTCTCCCCCGGAACCCGCAAGATCGACCTGTATGAGAAACGGCCGATCTACGCCCGGGAGGGCGTCGCCCATCTCTGGTTCGTCGATCCCCTCGCCCGCGGTCTGGAAGCCTTCGAGCTCCGCGATGGCCAATGGGTGCTGATCGCATCGCTCAAGGACGACGACACCGTACGTGTTCCTCCCTTCGAGGCGATCTCCTTCAGTCTGGCAGACCTCTGGCCTGACAATCCCTCAGGGCAGTGATACAGCAATCCCCTTTCCTATGACCCCCGACACGGGGAAGGACTCTTGTATCCGATTGACCAACACGCCCAAATATCTGCAAAGGCGCAGCACCGGGCGGACAGCGCATCAAAGTGAGTTGCATCACTAACCCGAAGCCCCAGCTATACGGGGGCAAAGACAAGCAGTCGGAGGGTTTGAGCCATGGAACGGGTAATTGGCAGCATGGGGTCGGAATACATCCGGTTCCGCCTCGACCCCGAAAGCGTGCCGCTGCTGACGGCGAAATTCGACTGGAACACTCTTGCGCGCCGGGTTTTCATCGACCCGGTGACCGGCTTTGTCGACTTGATGACGCCGTCCCCTGAGCATGAATTCCACGCCAGGGGCGCCGACATGGTCATGAAGGCCCTGGCAGGACGACTGGGCCTGCGATCAATCCTTCTAGGTTCCACTCGGTGGCGTCTTCCTGGAGATCCGGAGAACAGCGGCGCCGAACCCGATGCGTGCTACTATCTGGGCGAGACAGCAGAACGTTGGGCCCAGGCCTACCGGCACGGTCTGGTCGAGCGCGAAGCCTTCGAGACGAACAATCCCCCTGACCTGGTGATAGAAGTAGAACGTAGCCCGGGCGACCGGGACAAGCCGGCCTTCTACCGTCGCCTGGGTGTCCCGGAAATGTGGCGAATCGATATTTCGGGCAACACCCGCGAAGCTCTCATGCTCGACCTGCAGGCACCTCACAGCCCGGCCGAACTCGAACTTTCCAAAGTGCTTCCGGGAGCCGGTCCCGACTTCGTGCTTGAAGCCCTCGGGCTGGCTATCCAGGATCGCCTTGATGAGCTTGACACCCTTATTGCAGAGCGAGTGGGGACGGAAACCCGGCAGTAGGGGTTGCCAAGCCACCGCCACCGGCATCTACGGGTCGATTACGTGCATTCTGCCGAAGCGCAACCCAACGCCGACTGCAAGATTCATCTCCACATTCGGGTGTCGCTGGCGCTGGACCCGGCGCCCCTGCGCGCCTACGTCTTCATGTGTCCCGGCAGGTGACCGATG
>MPNF01000014.1 GCA_002238885.1 Alphaproteobacteria bacterium bin95
GCGCATGTCTTTCTCCCGGTTCCGGTTGCAGCCGGGGAACCGGGAGTTGCAGGCCCGTTCCCCAGTTGCAAATTTCGGGAGAAAAAACGACGCTATATCATATAGTTAGCACCGGAAGGTGCGTCGATGGTGTGCTCGATATAGTCGGGTTTGGCGGTCGTCAGATGGAAGCCGCCGATGACGGCATGCAGCTTGTCGATGCCGGAGACTGCCATCGCCGTCTTCACGGAGTTCACGATGCCGGCATGGCCGCAGGACGAGATCACCACCAGGCCGCGGCCCCTGACGACGTAGCAGGCGGCGTGCTCCTCGGGGTGGCTGTCGCGCACGAGCTCGCCGCGCCGCTCCGCCTCGGAGAAATGGTCGTAGGGCGCCAGCATCGAGCCGCCCGTGACCTCCTCGAACGTGTCGCGGGTTATGTAGCCGGTGGTGAACGGGCCGGGCAGCGCGTGCGGGTGCGGGCAGCAGACGGGAACCACGTTCTGCGCCACCAGGCTCGTGCGGTCGGGCGCGCCCCAGCAGACATATTCCCGCTTCCCGCCCGGCGCGGGCGGCGGGCCGGTCGGTACCCAGCGCACCGAGAATGCCTCCTCCGCGCCGACGAAGAGGGAGAGGTCGCCCTTCATCGCCTTGCGGTGCTGCGTCACGAAGCCGTCGAGGCCGCCATAGTGGTCGCGGTGGCCGTGGCTCAGGATCAGCCCGTCGAGCCGCCCCGGGTCGATGTCCAGCAGCGAGGTGTTGCGGTTGATGATTTCGGGCGTGAAGCCGAAATCCAGCATGTATTGCGCGTTCGCGCCCTCGGCGCGCGACTCCAGGTGGAGCGCCAGGCCCCATTCGCCCGCGAGCGTCGTCATCGGCCGGCCGGGGATGTGGCCCACATGCTCGATCGTCACATGCTCGTGCTCGGCGCGCGGCAGGAAGCGCTCGTAATGCGAGTCGACGACCACCCGCACCGAGAGGCGCTCCACCACGGGCGCCGTGAACGGGGTCTGCGCGGCGATGCTCATCGGGTGCTCCCTCGGGTAATCAATGATCCTTGCTGCGGTCGCGGAGATAGTCCTCGGTCGTGCGCACGCGCGGTCGCTCGCCCATGGCGAAGGGGTTGTCGGTGGAGTGGTACTGGGCGTTGATGCGGCAGTCGTCGCACATGCGGATCAGGCGAGAGGCGTCGGCGCCGGCGAACATGGAATGCTTGCCGGCGAGCTGAGCGACGATCCGCTCCACCGTCGATTTCACGCCGAAGGGCTTGCCGCATTCGATACATTCGTATGGCTCTTCCTCGTTGAGCACGCGCTGCTCCAGCGCGGCGTCGGAGAGGTCCAGCCGCGGCTCCAGCGTTACCGCATCCTCCGGGCAGACCTGCACGCAGAGCCCGCATTGCAGACAAGCGTCCTCCTGGAAGCGGAGCTGCGGCAGATCGGGATTGTCGCCGAGCGCACCCGACGGGCAGAGCGAGGCGCAGGCGAGGCAGAGCGTGCAGGCGTCGGTATCGACCTGAACCGAACCGTAGGGCGCGCCTTCGGGCAGCGGCAGCATCGCGCCGGCGGGGTTGAGCGCCTGGGCTGCCAGCCGCGCGATCTGGCGGCGGGAGCCCAGCGCGAGCACGGGCTCGGCAGCGGGCTCCGCCGCCTCGCGTCCGTAGAGCGCGTCCGAGAGCGCATCGGGGTCGCCGACCTCCAGCAGGCGAAGCCGGCCCTCGCCGCCCATCGCTTCCGCCAGGGCGAGTTCCCGGCGCGGCGCTTCGTCCTCGCCGCGCGGCGGCAACAGCAGATCGACGGTGGAGAACCCGCCTGCGAGCGCGGCCAGCATTTCGGCGTGGCCGAAGCCCGCCAGCGCCTCGACCTCGAACGGGACGGTATCGGCCGGCAGGCCGCGCCCGAAACGCGCCGAGAGAGCCACCATCTCCGCGCCAAAGCTGCGATCCATAACCAGCAGGCGCGGCGCCCTGCCTCCGGCCTTGCGATAGGCCCCGGAAAGCGCCTCCATGCGGCGGAAGAGAGAGGCCACCGGCGGCGCATCGAAGCTGATCGCCCCGGACGGGCAGACGGCCGAGCAGGACCCGCAGCCCGCGCAGACCATGGGATCGACGGCCACATGGTCACCCGCCGGCGAGATGGCGCCGGTCGGGCAGATATCCAGACACTTGTTGCAGCCGCGCTGTTCGGCGCGGGAATGGGCGCAGAGGCTCTCTTCCAGCCGGACATAAAGCGGCTTCTCGAAGGTGCCGACCGTCTGCCCGGCCTCGAACAGGGCGGCGGCGACGGCATTCGGGTCGCCGGGGTCGGCGCGAAAATAGCCCTCGCGCTTCTCGTGAGCGGGGAAGAGGGGTGTGCCGCCCGAAAGGTCGAGGATCGAGTCGCACTCGCTCTCCGCGCCGTCGCGGGGCTCGGAGAAGGCGAAGACGCCGCGCCCGCCGGGCTCCATCTGCCGGAGTCCGTCCATGCGCAGCCGGAAGCCGCCGAGCGCGCCCGTCGCTCCGCGCAGCCTGCCGACGACAACCTCGAACCGACGGTCCACCGGCAGGTCTTCCGGCGGCTCGGAAAGCAGCACGGTGACGGACATCGGTTCGGCCAGACGCTCCGCGGCCGGCAACGCGACGGAGTCCCTGCCGACCACAAGGCAGCGCCCCTCGGATACCACGTCCACGGTCCGGGTCCCGGGCGCGGCGAGCAGCGCCTGGGCCACGAGCGCCGCCTGCTTCGGGCCGGCCTCCGCCGCTTCGTCCGACCATCCCGCACGGTCCCGGATATCGACCAGCATCGGGGCCGGCGCTTCCAGCTCCTCCGCGATCTCCTCGAACCGCGCCCACTCCTGCTGGCAGGCGATAATCGCGTCACCCGCCTCTATCGCCTTCGCGGCCGCAGCCGCTTCCGTTGTGCAGAGCGCGCTGTGGATGCGTGAGCAGGCAATCCCGGCGCCTGCCTCGATGCTGTCCGCATCGATCGTCTGGCTGTGGGCGCAGTCGCACACGAGCAAGGTCGCGGCCATGTCCCTGTCCTCCGCACAAGCCGCTGCGGGCCGGCTGCTGGCTTGTCATGTTCCCGCCGTATCCGGCCGGGCGGAGAGAAATTTCGCAGGGGCCGGACGGCGGTTCCCGGGAGCATTGCCCCCGCCGCACAGCGGTTAGTATGGACCGTTTGGACCACCTGTCCAGAGCGCCGGAAATACAGGCGACAGCGATACTCCAAATACCGTTTTTTGTGTTGGCAGGGGGGCGAAAGGGGTGCATTATCCCTCTTAGGGAGCGTGCCGCTTTGCGCGGAAATTGCGGGGCGTTTTCCTGGAGGAGATCGGCACCATGCCGGCGAGCGCGTTATCATTGCCGCTCGGAATTGTGCTCCGCCGGAGTCCGGCGTCGAGCCGGTGGGTAAGCTGGACCTGGACAGTAGCGGGTGTATTGCCGGGGGCGGGGCCGGCGGACTGGCGCGAGCTCAGGCGCGAGGGCGAGGCCGTCGAATACCACGCCGCCACGGTGCCGCTCGAATTCTGGGCCTCCGATGTCGAGGCCTACATGACCGGCCTCGCGGCGCGCGTGCCCGCGGTCTATGTGGTCATGCGCCGGACGACCGAAGCGGATGCGCCCCATGATCTGGAAGTCGTGCTGGCCACGGCGTCCCCATACGAGGCGCAGGACTACCTGGACAGCGGCGAGGAGATCGTCGAACAGGCGCCGATGCCGGAGGGCCTGGTCGCGGTGGTGCGCGATTTCGTCGAGCGCCACCACGAGGAGGAGCCCTTCGTCAAACGCCGGCGCGACAAGCGACGGGTCGATCTCGCGGAGGACGGCAAGGGCGATGCGCGTATCCGCCAGATGTCGGATGTCTATCGTGCGCCGAGGCGTGCAGGCGCGGAGACGGTCCAATGAGTGCGCAGGCGGATTTCTGGGCCCGCCGCAGGGCAGCCGTGGCGGAGGAGGAGCGCGCCGCGGAAGAGGCCGTGCGCGAGGCCGCGGCCGCCGAGGAACGCAAGGCGCTGGAAGAACGCCCGGACGGGGAAGTGCTGGCGGAGCTGGAACTGCCCGATCCCGACACCATGAAGCAGGGCGACGACTTCTCGGCCTTCATGTCCGACGCGGTGCCGGAGAGGTTGCGGAAGCGGGCACTCAGGCAGTTGTGGCGGTCCAACCCGGTGCTCGCCAATCTCGACAATCTGGTCGATTACGGCGAGGACTACACCGACGCTGCCCTGGTCGTGGAGAACCTCCAGACCGCCTACCAGGTCGGCAAGGGGATGCTCAAGCATCTGGAGGCGATGGCCGAAGCGGCGGAGCGGGCCGCCGAAGCGGCGACCTCCGGGACCACAGAGGACGAAGCGCGCGAGGAAATGCAGGAGGCGGACGCGGAAGAGCCGGCGCTGGAAGCGGACGCCGGGCCGATCGCCGCGATTCACGAAGTGCCGGCACCAGAGGAGCCGCCGGTGGCGCGGGCGAAGCCCCGGATGCGGTTCGCATTCGCGGACGCCGAGCCGGGACAGGCGGCCTGAGGCGATGGGAGAGTCGATGACGGCAGAAGCGGCATACAGCGTGGAGATCGCGGAAGAGGACCGGCTCAGGGCCGACCTCTACGATTTTCTCGGCGCGCTGCTGGCCCGGCCTCCGGACCGGGCGCTGCTGGACAAGTCGGCCGCACTGGCCGGCGACGACGGCGAGCTCGGCCGCGCCATCCATGCGCTTGCACGGGTCGCCGGAGCGACGACCGAAAGGGCGATCGAGAGCGAATACACCGCATTGTTCATCGGTGTGGGACGCGGCGAACTGCTGCCCTATGCCAGCTACTACCTGACGGGTTTCCTCAACGAAAAACCGCTGGCGACGCTGCGCAACGACATGGCCGGTCTCGGCATACAGCGCGCATTCGCCGTGTATGAACCCGAGGACCATATCGCCAGCCTGATGGAGATGATGGCGGGCATGATCTCCGGGCGCTTCGGCGAGCCGGTCACGCTCGAGGAGACCAGGCGGTTCTTCAACAGGCACATCGCCCCTTGGGCGGGGCATTTCTTCACGGATTTGGAAAGCGCACGGAACTCGGTGTTCTACGCGCCCGTCGGTTCTGCGGGACGGGCGTTCATGGAGATCGAGAAAGAAGCTTTTCGAATGATGGCGGGCTAGCCCGCAACAAGACGACCCGTCGCGCAGACGGGCCGAACGAAGAGGAGGAGCAGACGCATGAGCAGCAGAACGGACGGCGAGAAGGCCAATCGCCGGGACTTTCTGAAGCTCGCATCGGTATCGGTGCCTGCAGCCGCGGTGGCGGTAGTGGCAGGCGGCGCGGCCGAAGCGGCGGTCCCGGACGAGAAGGGCGAGCGGATGCAGGATACCCCGCATACGCGCGCCTATTACGAAAGCGCCCGTTTCTGACGGACGCGTCTCGCCGAAGCATGGCCAAAGGTTGCGAGACGCCCGGCGGCCATCGGCATGACGAACCCGGCGGACCGGCCAGCGGCCGGAACGCCTGACGGAGGAACAAGATGCTCAGGAAAAAGACCAACGGGGTTGCGAGACGCCCCCAGCGGACTTCGATCCTGCCCAACATTTCGGAGGCATCGGTCGACCGGCGGACCTTCCTGCGGGGCTCGGGCCTCGCGATCGGAGGCCTGGCCGCCATCGGTGCTGCCGGCGGCATGGTGACGAGGGCCGAAGCGCAACAGGCGGCAATGGGCGCAATCGCGACCGCGAAGTCCGTCTGCACGCACTGCTCGGTCGGTTGCACCGTGATCGCCGAAGTCGATAACGGCGTGTGGGTCGGACAGGAGCCCGGGTGGGACAGCCCGTTCAACCTCGGCGCGCATTGCGCCAAGGGCGCGGCCGTGCGCGAGCACGCGAATGGCGAACGCCGCCTCAAATACCCCATGAAGAAAGAGGGCGGCGAGTGGAAGCGCATCAGCTGGGACCAGGCGATCGACGAGATCGGCGACGGCATGATGTCCATTCGCGAACAGAGCGGCCCGGACAGCGTCTACTGGCTGGGATCGGCGAAGTTCAGCAATGAGCAGGCCTACCTGTTCCGCAAGTTCGCGGCCTACTGGGGCACGAACAATGTGGACCACCAGGCCCGCATCTGCCACTCGACCACGGTTGCAGGCGTTGCGAACACATGGGGCTACGGCGCCATGACCAACTCCTACAACGACATCCACAAGAGCCGTGCGATCTTCCTCATCGGCGGCAACCCCGCGGAGGCGCATCCGGTATCGCTGCTGCATGTGCTCCGGGCCAAGGAGCAGAACAACGCTCCGTTGATCGTGTGCGACCCGCGCTTCACGCGCACCGCCGCCCACGCCGACGAGTATGTCCGCTTCCGTCCCGGCACCGACGTGGCGCTCATCTGGGGCATTCTCTGGCACATCTTCGAGAACGGGTGGGAGGACAAGGAGTTCATCCGCACCCGCGTCTGGGGCATGGACCAGATCCGCGAAGAGGTCGCCAAGTGGACGCCCGAGGAAGTGGAGCGCGTGACCGGCACGCCCGGCTCGCAGCTTCGCCGCGTCGCCCGCACGATGGCGAACAACCGTCCCGGCACCGTGATCTGGTGCATGGGCGGCACCCAGCACACCCAGGGCAACAACAACACGCGCGCCTACTGCGTGTTGCAGCTTGCGCTGGGCAACATGGGCACCTCCGGCGGCGGCACCAACATCTTCCGCGGCCACGACAATGTGCAGGGCGCCACCGACCTCGGCATCCTGTCGCACACGCTGCCCGGCTATTACGGCCTTTCGGGCGGCGCCTGGGCCCACTGGGCGCGTGTCTGGGAAGAGGAGCTCGACTGGCTGAAGGGCCAGTTCGCGATGCTCGAAGGCGCTGACGGCAAGAAGAAGCCGCTGATGAACCTGAAGGGCATCCCGGTGTCCCGCTGGATCGACGGCGTGCTCGAAGACAAGGCCAACATGGACCAGCCGGACAATGTCCGGGCCATGGTGCTTTGGGGCCATGCGCCGAACTCGCAGACCCGCGGCAAGGAAATGAAGACCGCGATGGAGAAGCTGGACATGCTGGTCGTGATCGACCCGTATCCCACCGTCTCCGCCGTGCTTCACGACCGCACCGACGGCGTCTATCTGCTGCCGGCCTCGACGCAGTTCGAGACCTACGGGTCCGTCACGGCGTCGAACCGCTCGATCCAGTGGCGCGACAAGGTGGTCGATCCCGTGTTCGAGAGCCTGCCCGACCAGAACATCATGGCGAAGTTCGCCAAGAAGTTCGGCTGGGCGGACCGGCTCTTCCGCAACATCAAGGTGGAAGAGGGCGACGCCCCGCTGGTCGAGGACATCACGGGCGAGATCAACCGCGGCATGTGGACGATCGGCTACACCGGCCAGTCGCCGGAGCGGATCAAGCTGCACATGGCCAACCAGCACACCTTCGACAGGACGACGTTGCAGGCGGTTGGCGGTCCTGCTGACGGTGACTATTACGGCATGCCCTGGCCTTCCTGGGGTCCGCCGGAAATGGGCCACCCCGGCACGCCCAACCTCTACGACATGTCAAAGCCGGTGGCAGAAGGCGGTCTGACCTTCCGCGCCCGGTTCGGCGTGGAGCGCAACGGCGAGAACCTGCTGGCGGAAGGTGTCTATTCGGTCGGTTCCGAGATCCAGGACGGCTATCCCGAGTTCACCATGCAGATGCTGATGGACCTCGGATGGGACGGGGATCTGACGGACGCCGAGCGGGCGGCCATCGACGCCGTGGCAGGGCCGAAGACCAACTGGAAGACCGACCTCTCGGGCGGCATCCAGCGGGTCGCGATCAAGCATGGCTGTGCGCCGTTCGGCAACGCCAAGGCGCGGACCGTGGTGTGGAACTTCCCGGATCCGGTGCCTCTGCACCGCGAGCCGCTCTACACCCCGCGGCGCGACCTGGTGGCGGACTATCCGACCTATGAGGACCGGAAGTTCTACCGCTTGCCGACCATGTATGCCTCGATCCAGAAGCAGGATTTCTCGAAGGACTACCCGATGATCCTGACTTCGGGCCGCCTCGTGGAATATGAGGGCGGCGGCGAGGAATCGCGGTCGAACAAGTGGCTCGCCGAGCTCCAGCAGGACATGTTCGTGGAGGTCAACCCGAAGGACGCCAACGATCTCGGGCTGCGCAATGGCGCGCAGGTCTGGGTCGAGGGTGCGGAGGGCGCCAAGGTCAAGGTCATGGCCATGGTCACCAACCGTGTCGGTGTCGGTGTCGCCTTCATGCCCTTCCACTTCGGCGGGCATTTCGAAGGTGCGGACCTGAGGCACAAATATCCCGAAGGTGCCGATCCCTTCGTGCTGGGCGAAAGCTCCAACACGGCGCAGACCTACGGCTATGACTCAGTCACGCAGATGCAGGAGACCAAGACCACTCTCTGCAAGATCTACGCGGCCTGAGGGAGGAGAAGGAGATGGCAAGAGCTAAATTTCTCTGCGACGCCGAACGTTGCATTGAATGCAACGCCTGCGTCACCGCGTGCAAGAACGAGCACGAGGTGCCGTGGGGGATCAATCGGCGCCGGGTTGTAACCATCAACGATGGCAACCCGGGCGAGCGGTCGATCTCCGTGGCGTGCATGCACTGTTCGGATGCGCCCTGCATGGCCGTGTGCCCGGTGGACTGCTTCTACCAGAACGAGGAAGGAGTGGTCCTGCACTCCAAGGACCTCTGCATCGGTTGCGGCTACTGCTTCTATGCGTGCCCGTTCGGCGCGCCGCAGTTCCCGCAGGCGGGCAATTTCGGGTCCCGGGGCAAGATGGACAAATGCACCTTCTGCGCCGGCGGACCGGAAGAGACCCACTCGACCGCCGAGTTCGCCAAATACGGGCGCAACCGGATCGCGGAAGGCAAGCTGCCGCTCTGCGCCGAGATGTGCTCGACCAAGGCGCTGCTGGCGGGCGACGGCGACGTCGTCTCGGGCATCTACCGCGAGCGCGTGGTGGCCCGGGGCTTCGGTTCCGGCGCCTGGGGCTGGGGCACGGCCTACGGCCAGAAGGGCTCCTGAGGCCCTGAAGCGCGGCCGGTCCCGCCAGATTGCGGGACCGGCCCGCCTCCTTGTTTTTGTTGCGGAAGGGGCATTGCCCCTGGCCGCCGTCGCGTCCGGTCGATTTCGTCGGGAGTCCTGGAACATGACGCTGCTGCGCCTGCCGATGTTCACGATCTTCGCCGCGTTGCTGTTCATGGCAACGCCGTCTGCAGCCCAGCAGGCGGGCGATGACAGTCCCCGGGCAACGACAGGCGGGGCGCAGACGCTTGAGGACATCCTCGCCCGGCAACGGGGAGAGCGTATCGACGACCGCTTCCGCCGCGAGGCTGTCGGAGACCCGGCGCGCGCCGCCGGCATCCGAATGCAGCTCGGCACGCTGGGCGGCGCCTCGGATTCGGAAGTCTTCCGCGCGCTCCGCTACGGCGGCGCCGATGTAACGGTTTCGGCCAGGGGCCCCGCCTCCGAGGTGCTCATACAGGACGGCGGCATGCGCTGGCTCGAGTGGCGCAAAGGGCCGCTGCGCGAGTGGGGCGGCTGGCTGCTTGCGGGCATGGTCGGGCTGCTGGCGCTTTTCCTGCTGCTGCGCGGGCCGATCCGCATCGACGGCGGCCGGTCCGGAGAGACCATTCTGCGCTTCAACGCGCTGGAACGGTTCGGGCACTGGCTGCTTGCCGGCTCGTTCATCCTGCTGGCGATCAGCGGGCTCATCACGCTGTTCGGGCGCCCGCTGCTGATACCGCTGCTCGGCAAGGACGCTTTCGCGCCCATCGCGCTCGCGTCCAAGTGGGTCCACAACAATGTCGCCTGGGCGTTCATGCTGGCGCTGGTGTGGGTGTTCGTGTTCTGGATCGTCCACAACATCCCGAACCGCGCCGACCTCGTCTGGATGGCGAAGGGCGGCGGACTCTTCATGCGCGGCAGCCACCCGCCGGCGCGCAAGTTCAACGCCGGCCAGAAGGTTATCTTCTGGGCGGTCGTCATTCTCGGCCTCTCGATCTCGGCCTCCGGCCTGTCGCTGCTGTTCCCCTTCGAAATGCCGATGTTCGCCAAGACCTTCGACATATTGAACACGCTCGGCCTGTCACAGGCATTGGGCTTTGGCGAGTTGCCGACGGAGCTCGCCCCGCATGAGGAGATGCAATACGCGCAGCTCTGGCACTCGATCGTCGCCTTCGTCTTCATCGCGATCATCATCGCGCATATCTATCTGGGCTCGATCGGGATGGAAGGCGCGTTCGACGCCATGGAATCGGGCGAGGTGGACCGGCAGTGGGCGAGGGAACACCATTCGATCTGGTTCGAGGAGGAGACCGGCGAGCCGGCTCATCCCGCCCATGAGGCTCCGCCGGCGGAATGACGCCGGACGCCTGACATGCGGCTCCGGGCGCTTCTGACGGCCTTGGCCCTGCTGCCCTGCGCCGCCGCCCCGGCCGGGGACTTCTTCAAGCTGACGGGGCACGGCGGTCCGGTCCGGGGGATCGACGTGTCGCCGGACGGCCGGCAGGTGCTCACGGCGAGTTTCGACTATTCGGTGGGGCTGTGGCGGTCGGGGTCGCCGGTCTGGCTCGAGGCGCACGATGCGGCGGTGAACGCCGTGCGTTTCATCGACGACAGGCGCGCGGTCTCCGCCGGCGACGACAACGACGTCCGGCTCTGGAACCTGGAGCGGGGCGCGCCGCGACGCCTCGGCAGCCACAAGGCGAAGGTGGTGTCGCTGGCGCTCTCGCCGGACCGGGGCCTGATTGCCTCGGCAAGCTGGGACGGACGCATCGGCCTCTGGCCCGTAGACAGTGGCGCGACGCGGTTTCTCAAGGGCCATACCGCCGGCGTCAACGACGTGGTCTTCTCCGAGGACGGTACGCGCCTCTATTCCGCCTCGACCGACGGGACGATCCGTGTCTGGGACCATGCGCGCGGCGTGCAGACGCGGCACATCCTGGAAGGGCGGTTCGGCATCAACACGCTGGCGCTGGACGAGGACGAAGGCTGGCTCGCCTATGGCGGGGTGGACGGCGCGACCCGCATCCTGGACCTGGAGACGGGCCGCGAGATCGCAGACTTCACGCTCCAGCGCCGCCCGATCCTGGCGATGGCGTTTGACCGGGAAGGCGGCACGCTGGCGGTCGGCGACGGCGAGGGCTTCATCAAGGTGATCGACAGCCGGCGGTGGACGGTGCTGCGCGACTTCCGCGCGGCTCTGCGCGGGCCGGTCTGGGCGCTCGCCTTCTCGGCCGACGGCGAGGACATCCTCGCGGGCGGCATCGACGACGCGCTCTACAGCTGGCCGATAGCGGCGCTGGGCGCGGGCGGCCTGATGGCCGGCGGCGACCGCAGCTTCCTGCGCGACCCGGCGAGCATGGGTAATGGAGAGCGGCAGTTCCAGCGCAAATGCTCGATCTGCCATACGCTGGGGCCCGAGGGCCTCAGGCGCGCGGGCCCGACGCTCTTCGGCGTTTTCGGGCGCCCGGCGGGGGGCGTTCCGGGCTATAAGTATTCGCGAACCTTGCGCGAGGCGGAGTTCGTGTGGAACGAGGACACCATCGATGCGCTGTTCGACGAGGGGCCGGACCGGTTCGTGCCCGGCACCAAGATGCCGATGCAGCGGATCGCCAGGCCGGCCGACCGCAGCGACCTGATTGCGTTCCTGAAGCACGCGACGAGGGAAGGAGGACGCCAGAGATGAGAGCCATGCTGATCGCATTCCTGGCCATGGCGGTCATTGCCGTGGTCGCCGATCTGGCGCTGGACTATTCCGGCTTCGCCACAGCGGAGGTCACCGCCGGCCCCGCCGTCCGGAATTAGCGAAAACCGGGCGTATGCGGGTTTCCCGCTCCGCCTGTGCGTCGGAGCGGGTGACAGCTTCTTCCCTCTCTACTAGACCCGTGCCTCATGAGTCCTGAGTTGATCGCTATCCTCGCAGTCGGCGTCGCGTTGGCCGGCCTTATCCTGCAAGGCCAAAGCGGTCTCGGCAGGCGCATGGATCGTCTGGACGGCCGCATGGACCGTCTTGAAGGCCGCATGGACCGCCTGGAAGCGCGCATGGACGGTTTGGACGAGCGACTGCGGGCGGTCGAGGCCGCCATTGCCGAAATCAGGGGCCAGCTCACCATCGTCTGGGACTATATCGCCGGCCGCAACATGAGGCCGGACGACCCCCCGATAGCCCCCGCGGAGTAGTGCCGCCCGCCTACCCGTGCTTCGCCTGCTGGTCGAAGAAGGAGGCGGTGGTCGGAAGCTGGGGTAGCTGGAGCTCGAAGGCGGTGGAGCGGATGCGGCCGCTGCGTTCGCCCCGGACCATGAGCCCTTCATAGCGGTTGGGGACCGGGTTGGGCGAGCTCGGGACGGCATCCTCGGCGCAATAGACCGAGATGTGCAATGTCCGCGGCCGGACGGAGCGGTTGGGCGCTGAGCCGTGCAGCAGCCGCGTGTGCATGAGGCATACGGCGCCTGCCGGCCCCGTGCAGATCACTGCGGCCTTCTCGCTTTCGGCGGCCACTTCGTCCGCGACCGCGCCGGTGAACGCGCCGCCGTGCCAGAGGCCGTGGATGGGACCGCGATGCGAGCCGCGCAGCACCTTGAGCGGGCCGTTCTCCTCCGTTACCTCGTCCACCATCAGCAGCGCGGTCACGATGTCGTCATTGCTGTGGGGGGTGAACGGGAAGTCCTGGTGCCACTTCACTTCCGTGTGCCCGCCGGGCAGCTTGGAGTTGATCTTGGTGTGGTGCAGCTTGACGGCGGGCCCGATCAGGTCGGCGACGCACTCGGTCATCCGGCTGTCGGCGGTCGCGCGGAAATAGGCGTCCGATACCTCGATCGGGGCGTTGACGCGCCGCAGGCCCGGCCGGTCGGCCGAATGGCCCGGCTCCAGGTCGAACCGGGGCCGGCCGTCGGCGGTGTCGCCGTAAGGGTCGGTGTGCCGCCGGCTTTCCTCTACCCAGCCGTCGAAATCGCGCCTGAGTTCGGCCAGCAGGGAGGCGTCCACCGCGTCCTCCACCACGACATAGCCATGCTCCCAAAAGAATTCGCGCTGTCCGGCTTCCAGTTCGGCCATGTCCGCCTCCCGGTTTCGGCGGGGCCGAGTTTAGGCCGTCCGCATTGCCCGCGGAAAGGCTTTCGTCTATCCCGGCTCTCAGGGGAGATCTGAGGATGATGGAGTTCGGACTGCCCGTTCTGTGCGCGCTCGCCGGTGCGGCGCTGGTCTGGTTTGTCTTCGCGGTCCCCGCGCGTAACCGGGCCGCCGGGGCGGAGGCGGGACTCGAGGCCGAGAAGAAGGCCTATGCGGCGCGTCTGGACGAGATCGAGAAGGCTCGCAGCGAGGCGGAGACGCGCTTTGCGGTGCTTGCAAACGAGGCGCTCAGCAAGAACAGCGCCTCTTTCCTGCAACTGGTTAGTGAGCGCTTCCAGTCTCACAAGGTCGAGGCGGAGAAGGACCTGAAGGCGCGCGAAGAGGCAGTCGCGTCGCTCGTCAAGCCGCTCAGCGAAGGGCTGGAGAAGTTCCGCACTCATGTGCAACAGATCGAGAAGGACCGTGCAGGCGCCTACACCGCCATTACCGAACAGGTGAAGGCGCTGGCTGCCAGCCAGACGCAATTGCAGTCCGAGACAGGCCGGCTGGTCCAGGCGCTCCGCCGACCGCAGACGCGCGGCAGATGGGGCGAACACCAGCTTCGCAACGTGCTCGAAATGGCGGGCATGACAAAGCATGTCGATTTCGTCGAACAGGACACGCTGGAGGGCGGCGAAGGAGGAGCGCTCCGCCCGGATGTGATCGTCCGCCTGCCGGGCGGCAAGTCGATCATCGTCGATGCCAAAACGCCGCTGCAGGCTTATCTCGATGCCATCGAGGCGGAAGACGAGGAGACCCGCGCTACCCATATCCAGGCGCATGTGCGCCATGTCCGAACTCATGTCCGCGCGCTGTCCTCGAAGGAATACTGGAGTGCGCTGTCCGGCACGCCGGACTTCGTCGTCATGTTCATTCCGGGCGAATCGTTTTTCGCCGCCGCCCTGGAGAACGATCCGCAGCTCTTCGACGATGCTGTGGGGAGAAAGGTACTCATCAGCACGCCGACCACCTTCATCGCGCTCGTCAAGGCCATTGCCTATGGCTGGCAGCAGGAGAAGCTGGCCGAGAACGCCCAGGCGATTTCCGAAGCGGGCCGTGAACTCTATGAGCGCGTTCGGGTATTCGGCGGGCATATGGCGGGTGTCGGCCGGTCGTTGAAGCAGGCCGTGGAGCGCTACAACAACAGTGTGGGCTCGCTCGAACGGCGGGTTTTGCCCTCGGCGCGCCGTCTGGAGTCGCTGGAAGCCGCGCCACCGGGTTCCAACCTGCCCGAAATGCCGTCCGTCGACATCGAGCCGAGTGGCTTGCAGGCCCCGGAACTGGCGGGTTCGTCGGAAGAACCGGGCACCGAAAAGGAGTTGGCGTAGCAGTCAGCCTGCCGCGCGGTCAGCCTGCAATCCCTGGCCGAAGCTGTCGCCGCCTGCGGCCATGTGCGCCTCTTCCTCCAGCGTGCTAGCGCGGCCGAGCACGGCGTTGCGATGCGGGAAGCGGCCGAAGCGGGCGACGATGTCGCGGTGGCGGGTCCAGCCCTGGATGCTCCGGTCCACATAAGCCCGCCATGCCGGATCGGCCTCCTGCCTCAGGGCCCGCAGGAGGTCGAGGCCCCGGTCCTGTTCGTCTACCGCTTCGGAATGGTGGAACGGGTGGTAGAGCCAGATGCGCGCAACCGGATGGAGCGCCCGATCCAGTCCCCGGTCGATGGCATGATTCACGATCTCGAAAGCTGGAGCGTCGCCTGCATAGGCATCGATCGTGCCGCGATGGAGATTCCGCGTGAACTGGTCGAGCAGCAGGATGAGCGCCAGCGCGCCGTCCGGCGTGTCCCGCCAACCTATCAATTCCGGTTCCCGCGCACAGGCGCGCCGCACCAGGCCGCCGAAGCGCGCGCGGATCTCTTCATCGACGGCCGGTCCGCCCCTGTACCACCATTCGCGGCGAGCCGAGGCGCGCTCCGGACTGTCGAGGCTGTCGGCCAGCCAGAAGGCAACGATTTCGGCGATCATGCGGGGACGGAACCGTTTCAGACTATGGGAATGCGGCCGGCGGCGATGTCGGCCGGGGAAAGCACGTCCGGGTCCAGCGCCGTCTGCCATCGCTCCGTGAGGCGCACCCGGGGCGGTTCCGGGGAGCGAGCGTCCAGAACGAAACCCTCGAAGCCTGCCGCCATCACCTCGTTGCATTTCTGCACATAGACCGGGAAACCGCCGATATAGGGCATGAAGACGCGCGGGCGGCCGGGAATATTGGCGCCGACATACCAGCTCGAACAGGTCGAACGCAGCGAGATCGACGCCACATCGGCCACATGGCCTACCCAGTCGGCCTCATGGCTTTCCTGTGCGTCGATGGTCTGCGCGCCGATATCGCGCATATGCGCCATGCAGTCGGCGATCCAGTCCACATGCTGTTCGATGGAAGGGAGCATGTTCGCAAGCACGGACGGGCTGCCCGGCCCGGTGACGGTGAAGAAGTTGGGGAAGCCGGCGACGGCGAGCCCCAGGTAATTCTGCGGGCCGGCCCGCCATTTCTCCGCGAGCGTCAACCCGTCCCGGCCGGTAATGCGGATACGGTCGAACGAGCCGGTCATCGCCGCAAAACCGGTCGCGAAGATGACCGTGTCCGCGGGATATTCCACGCCGTGCGCAACGACGCCGCTCGCGGTGAAGCCCTCGATGGGCCGCTCGGACACATCCACCAGCCTCACATGGTCCCGATTGTAGGTCTCGTAATAGCCGGTATCGACGCAGAGCCGCTTGCATCCGAACACATTGTCCGGGCAGAGCAGTTCGGCCGTTTCGGGGTCGTCCACCCGCTCGCGGATCTTCTCGCGCGCGAACTCGGCGGCCGTGTCGTTCGCGGCCTTGTCGAACAGCAGGTCGCCGAAAGCGCCGAGGAAAGGCAGGCCGCCGCGCTCCCAGGACTCCTCATACTGCCGGCGGCGCTCCTCCGGCGTCGAGTCGAGCGCCGGGCGGGTGTTGTAGGGGAAGTAGAAACCGGTAGGGCGGGAACGGGCCTTGGCGCGGAAACCCGGATAGTCCGCCTTGAAGGCGCGCACGCGCTCCGGGTCGAGCGGCGCGTTCCAGGCGGGCACGGCGTAGTTGGGCGTGCGCTGGAAGACGGTGAGCGCCGCGGCCTGCCCGGCGATGACGGGAATCGACTGGATCGCCGAGGAGCCGGTGCCGATGATCGCCACCCGCTTGCCGGAAAAGTCCACCGGCTCGTGCGGCCACTCGCCGGTATGCAGCACTTCGCCGCGATAGTTCTCGAAGCCCTCGAAACGGGGATGGTTGGCCGCCGAGAGGCACCCCACCGCCATGATGCAGAATCGCGCCGAACAGCGTTCGCCCGTGTCGGTCTCGACATTCCAGCGTCTCGCGGGTTCGTCGAAGGCAAGCGTTGTCACCCTCGTGTCGAAGCAGATGTCTCGCCGAAGGTCGAACCGGTCAGCCACATGGTTGGCATAGGCCAGGATTTCCGGCTGCGGGGCGTATTTCTCCGTCCACTCCCACTCCTGGTCCAGTTCCTCGGAGAAGGAATAGGAATATTGCAGGCTCTCGATATCGCAGCGCGCGCCGGGGTAGCGGTTCCAGTACCAGGTGCCGCCGACATCGCTGCCGGCTTCCAGGACCCGCGCCGAGAAGCCGAGTTTGCGCAGGCAATGCAGCATGTACATGCCGGCGAAGCCCGCCCCGACGATGACGGCGTCGAAATGTTCGCTCGGGGTCGAAGCGGTTGCAGTCATGGGAAGCGTGGCGTCTCGGGGTTCGGGAAGGCGCCCCTGTCTATTCCGAATCGTGCGGTCTCTGCAACGGCAGACGGACCTACCCGCCGTTCAGCGCCCGCCAGACCTTCTCCGAGGTGATCGGCATGTCGATGTGGGAAATGCCGAGCGCGTCGGCGACGGCGGCCGTGATTGCCGGCGGCGCGCCGCAGGCCCCGCCCTCGCCGATGCCCTTGACGCCGAGCTCGTTGGAGGGGTTCGGCACCGGATTGAAGCCGACATCGATCTCCGGAAAATCGCTTGCCCGCGGCATGCAGTAGTCCATGAAGGAGCCGGCGAGGAACTGGCCGCTCTCCGCCTCGTAGGCCGTGTGTTCGAGCAGCGCCTGTCCCAGCCCCTGCCCGACGCCGCCATGCACCTGGCCCGCCGCCAGCAACGGGTTGATGACGATGCCGCAATCGTCCACAGCGGTGTATTTGACGACCTGCACCTGCCCGGTATCCGGGTCCACCTCGACCTCGCAGATATGGCAGCCGTTCGGGAAGTTGCACTCGGTCGGGCGCTGGTAGCGGCAGGTCTCGTCGAGGCCGGGCTCCTCGCCCTCGGGCAGGGCCGCAGGGTCGCGGGCAATCCGGGCGACCTCGTCGAGGGTAACGGCGAGATCGGTGCCGGCGACCCGGAATGTCGCGTCGGAGAACTCGATATCGGCCGCCGCCGCTTCCAGCCGGTGCGCGGCGATGCGCGATGCCTTCTCGACGATCTGTGCGCTTGCGCGCGAGACGGAGACGCCGCCCATCTGCGAGGAACGCGAGCCCCCGGTGCCGTTGCCGAAAGTGACGAACGCCGTGTCGCCCTGGAGGAGCTGGATATCGTCCAGGGCAATGCCGAGCTTCTGGTGCACGATCTGGGCGAAGGCGGTCTCGTGTCCCTGGCCGTGGCTGAACGTGCCCATGATGAGCGAGACGCGCCCGTCCTCCTCGAAGCGTACCTGGGCCTGTTCCACGGGCGCCCCGCCCGACGCTTCGATATAGTAGCCGAGGCCGAGGCCGCGGCGCTTGCCGGCGGCTTCCGACTCCGCCCGGCGCTTGTCGAAGCCGGAGACATCGGCGCGCTCCAGCGCCTGATCCTGTGTGTCGGCAAAGGCTCCGGAATCGATGACCATGCCGACCCGGTTGGTATAGGGCAGGGCTTCGGGCGCGATGAAGTTGCGCCGGCGGATTTCCGCGGTGGAGAGGCCGAACGCCTCGGCGC
>MPNF01000015.1 GCA_002238885.1 Alphaproteobacteria bacterium bin95
GGCACGCACGCTGGAGTCGCTGGGACGTGAGCTTGGCGTCAGCAAGGAACGGGTCCGCCAGCTGGAGGCCCGCGCTCTCGCAAAGCTGCGCCGCAGCCTGGAGTCGCGGTGGCGCGCGGACGGCAACCTCCTGCCCGACGCATAGCCGCATAGCCGGAACACTGCGGCAGACTACAATAGGCCCTCGACAGGCACGGACGACAAGCCGGCCGCCCTGCACTGAACGCCACAATGCCAGACAGGTCCATGCCCAGAGCGGCATCTGCATCAGGTTGTGGTTCATCTCCGGCGTCGGCCAGGAGTAATAGAAGATGCCCGTCAGCAGCAGCGTCCCTGCGAGCGCACGGCTCGATCCCAACAGGTCTCGGCCGAGCAGATAGACGGCGATGAAGCTTGCGACCACGCAGGCCTGGGCGAGAGCGTAAGCGGACCAGAGCGCGTCGAATGTAAGGCGCCGGACGGCTTCCAGCAGCAACCCGGGCAGGTTGGGGTGCTTGTAGGTCGCGACCACCCCTTCCCGGCCCCAGACCAGCATCTCGACGACATCGAGTGGAGGCGCGCTATGGGTAAGCGCCGGCGCCAGAGTCCAGACAAGCGCCTGCACGGCGCACAGGATCGCCAGCAGCCCGACGGGATGCGCCACCAGTCTTTCCGAGAGGGTCATCGGTAGGGAGGTTTCCCTGCGCAGAACCCCACGCCTCTATTCGGCGACCGGCCTGCGTTGAATGACCGGCATGAGCACGCCGATCAGCGCCGTTTCGTCACGCTGGTTCGAGGCGCGGAAGGACATGCGCATATTGCCCCGTTGGGGATGGGAGGAGGGCAGCAGCTCCAGGACTTCGCAGGTGACGCGGAGCGTGTCGCCCGGCCGAATCGCGCGCTGCCAGCGCACGTCGTCCATGCCCTTTCCGCCGATATTGCCGGACCCGAATACCCGCGCCTGAACGATGAGGCGGAAGACCACTGCTAGCGTATGGAAACCGCTGGCCACCAGCCCGCCATAGATGCTCTCGGCGGCGCGTTCCCGGTCGAGATGGAAATATTGCGGGTCGTACTGCAGCGCGAAGTCGATAATACTGCTCTCGGTGAAGGTATAGCCTTCCGTCTCGAAGCGCTGGCCGACCCTGAAATCGTCGAACCAGCGCCCCGAATCGTCTGCCCTCATCACCAGACGCCGGTGTTCTCCATGGATGCCCATGGCTCGGCCGGCTCTCGCGGTCCGCCCGCCTGGAGCAGCTCAAGGGAGATGCCGTCCGGCGAGCGGACGAACGCCATGTATCCGTCCCGCGGCGGGCGGTTGACCGTCACACCGGCTTGCGCGAGCGACTCACAGAGCCCGTATATGTCATCGACCTCGAAGGCGAGATGGCCGAAATTGCGCCCACCCTTATAGTCTTCCGGATCCCAGTTGTAGGTGAGCTCCAGCACCGGCGCCTTCGCGTCCCGGGCCGCCGCCTCGTCCGCCGAGGCGGCAAGGAAGATATTGGTGTAGCGGCCCTTTTCGCTCTCCGTGCGCCGGGTCTCGACCATGCCCAGCAGGCCGCAATAGAAGGCGAGCGACTTGTCGAGGTCCGACACGCGGACCATGGTGTGCAGATAGCGCATGGCTGTAACTCTCCTCGAAGGGATCGGTTTGGGCTGCCGGCAGCATAGCGCGGCCTAACGCCCCTGAAAGACCGGCGCACGTTTCTCCATGAAGGCCATGCGGCCCTCGCGATAGTCCTCGCTCTCCGACGCGCGCATCTGGAGGTCGCGATAGCCCGCCTCGGTCTCAGCCATGCGGCCCGTCGCAACGGCATTCAAGCCTATCTTGGCGCCCATGAGCGAGAGGGGCGCATTGCCGGCCATGGACTCCGCAAACTCGATTGCCGCCTCTACCGGGTCCCCGTCCACCAGCATGTCCACGAGGCCCATCCGCTCCGCCTCCTCGGCAGTGAAGCGCTTTGCGGTGTACATGATCTTCTTGGCATTGGTGACGCCGACAATGTTGGCAAGCTTCTGCAGCCCGTCCATGCCGTAAATGATGGAGAGCCGGGCCGCCGGGATACCGAACTGCCCGCTCCCGTCCGAAACCCGGAAGTCCGCGCAGACGATCAACCCGCATCCCCCGCCGACGGCATAGCCCCGGATCGCGGCGATGACGGGCTTCGACATATCCGCAATGGAATGTTCCGCGAAGACCACCTGCCGGCCGTAGTCCGCAGCCTGATCGGCGTCCCCGCGCACTTCGGCAAATTCGGAAATGTCGGCCCCGGTGCAGAAATTGTCGCCGGCCCCGGTGAGCACGACGGCGCGCACGTCTGTGTCTTTGTCGAGTTCGGTGAACAGCCGGCCGAGTTCCGTCCACATGGCCTTGGTGCAGCAGTTCTTCTTCTCGGGCCGGTCGATGGTGACCACCGCAACCTGCCCTTGCCGGCTAAGCCTGATCTCGTCCATGGAACCCGTTTCTCCCTGTCGGCTGCGCCCGTTATGCCGCGCCAGCGCCGCACTTGCCAAGAGAAACCGGTTGACGAGAATGGCCGCAGGTTTCCCACAGGAGGAAGAGCGCCATGGCCGGGGCACTGGAAGGGCTTAGAGTCATAGACTTTACCACCAATCTCTCAGGGCCCTATTGCGCCATGCTGCTGGGCGACCAGGGCGCCGACGTCATCAAGGTGGAGCGCCCTGAAGGCGAAGCGATGCGCCAGACGCCGCCCTTCGTAGAGGGCGAGAGCGCGCCCTTCATGCTCTGGAACCGCAACAAGCGGTCCGTGACGCTCGACCTGAAGAGCGAAGACGGCTTCCAGGCAGCCTGGGACCTCTGCATTTCGGCCGATATCGTGGTCGAGAACTTCCGCCCGGGCGTCATGGCGCGGCTCGGCCTCGGCTACGAAGCGCTGTCGGCGGAAAATCCCGGCCTCGTGATGACCTCAATCTCCGGCTTCGGGCAGACCGGGCCCTACGGTTCGCGCGGCGGCTTCGACCTGATTACCCAGGCGATGTCGGGCCTGGCGGCGACCAACGGACCGGAAGACGGTCCGCCCTTCCGCCTGCCGATCGCGATCTCCGATGTCGGCGCGGGCATGTTCGGCGCCTACGCCACCATGGTCGCGGTTCACGGCCGCACGCAGACCGGCAAGGGCCAGCATGTCGATGTGTCGCTCTTTGAGAGCGCGATGTCGTTCTGTGTCTATGAGGCGGCGGGCTACTTCGCGACCGGCAAGACGCCGGAGCGCATCGGGCAGCGCCACCGGGGCAGCTCCCCCTACCAGATCCTCAAGGCGAAGGACGGCTATCTCGCAATCGGCGGCGCCCAGCAGAATCTGTGGTTCCGTGTCTGCAACGTGCTCGGGCGCCCCGACCTGCCGGAAGACCCGCGCTTCAAGACGCGCGCCGACCGGGTGGCCAACAACGATGCGCTGATCGAGATCATCGAAGGCGTCATGCAGACCCGCAACCGCGATGAATGGCTGGCCGAGCTGGAGGAGGTGGGCGTGCCGGCTGGCCCGGTGATGGATCATGGAGAGGTCTTCACCGATCCGCACACGCTCGCCCGCGACATGGTCGTCGAGCTGGACCACCCGGCCGTCGGGAAAATGAACACCATCGGCACGCCGGTGAAGCTCGCGTCCACACCGGGCGCCATCGACCGGCCGGCGCCGCTGCTGGGCGAGCACACAGAAGAGGTTCTGGCCGAACTTGCCGCCCGCAAACGCGCTCCGCTGGCTGCCGCGGAAGAATAGCCCTCCCGTTCTCGACAGGCGGCACGGAAAGGGATAAATCTCGCATCCCGGTGGGGCGCATAGCTCAGTTGGCAGAGCAGCTGACTCTTAATCAGCGGGTCCTAGGTTCGAGTCCTAGTGCGCCCACCACCGAAACCCTAAGAAAGACAATAAGTTATGGAACGCCGGGCGATTGGCGGAAAATTGGTAACCAAGGGCCAGTCACCATTCAGTCACCACGGAAGGGAAGCCATGACGAAGACCCGCCAGCGAGGCCGCCCGGTGGAGAAGCCGGAGCCTGACCCGATACCCGACAGCGCGGAGAATGTGCTGCGCGCCCTTGTGACCGCGCCGCCGCGCTACCTCAAGCGGGAGCCGCGCGATGAGTAAGGGCACCCAGAGACCAGTCATGCGACCCGCCATCATAGCCATCGTTCTGACCGTTGCCTTGATTGCCGGCCGGATTGAGGCCGGGCCGATCAAGGATGCACCCTTCTATTTCCATTGCGGCAAGACCTTCATCACCTTTGTCAGCACGGAAATCTGGCAGAACGGCCAGCCGATCCGAACTGCGCTTGACCTTGTGACCCAGCGAAAGGCGGCTGTCGATTCTGTAGCGTTCTCAGGGCCGGAGAATTTCATAGTCTTTTTTTACGATCAAGACGGCCGTCGGAGTGTAAGTGTCAGCGGCTCTTACAAAGAGTTCGTCGAGTGTTTGGACTAATCGCGCCGCCGCCTTGGGCACTGTCGTATATAATCCCCAAATAAAGCCCTCCTAGCCGCCGGCTTCCGCCGCGTAGATACGATTCAGGATGCGGTTGACGGCGCCTAAGTGTCTTCGTCGGCGAGCAACCCGGTAAGCGCCAGCGCCCGGTCAACGTCCATGCCGCCGGCAACGAATTTCTGAAACGATTGCGCCCGGCCAGCAAGGTCGAGCGGATAGGCGTCGAAGCGCAAGCCGATCTTCGCCTCGAGCTTGCGGGACAGTTCGTCCTCGAGCAGCCGGGCCAGCGGCATGACGGTGCCAAGGTGCCAGCGCCGGACGGCCTCGCGTTGCGCGGTCCCGTCTGCCGGCGCGAATAGGTCCGGAGGCGTCCCGCAAGCCGCCAGGGTCCGCATGAAGCCGTCGCGCGCGAGCTCGACCATTGCCGCCGGCATGTTGGGGCCCAGGCGTTCCGGGTGCCAGTCCTTCATCGGCGCGGCGGACCGGCCTTGGTCGTTCCCGGCCTGCGTGGTCTCGACCAACATTGCCTTGCCGCGCGCCTTAGCAATGTCGGCCTGCAAGCTCGCGGTCGGGTCTTCGTCTTCGCCCTGTCCATCGGACGGCGGGTAGGGAATGAAGCTCCCGACTGGCCCGGCCGCCTCATCCGCCAGCGATCGCTCGGCTTGTGCATGAAGGCGCGCGGTCACGCTGGCCCAGCGAGTCGGCCCCGTGCCGATGTAGGGTTGGCCCGCCTCGCCGCCCCAGCGGAGGAATACGACGCTCGACGCTGGCAAGTTCCACGTCGTGCTTGTCGACGGCCCGTAAGCGGTCGCACGGACCGTCCAAGCCTCCGGGTCGTGCGAGCCTTCCCAGTGCCAGGATGCGCAGGGAATGAGCCGGACGCCTCCGGCGGACATGCGGATGGCATGGAGCGAGTCACCCTTGCGCACAAGGTCGCGTCCGCATTGCGCCAGAAAATCGCCCGTGACGGCCTCGCGGGTCCAATCCGGCCCTTCCACCCGTGCGGACGCGAAGGCCCGCGACAGCGCCCCGGCTGCTGCCTCCACGGCGGCAGTTGAGGTCGAGCTTGCCGCCGTGCCGGAGGCTTCCGACTCGATCAGCCGGAGAACCGCGTCGGCAAAGTCGCCTCCCGACTCCCGGCGCTCCGGCGGTCTCTTTTGCCAGGGCCAGCGCATCAGCCTATTAACCCCGCGCGCCGCACTTTCCACGGGGAAAGCAGGCCCGCCGCTCCGCAGCGCCGGAATATGTCCGCGTGATTGGTCACGTATTGAGTCGTTTTCGGCCCCAGCGTTTCGCTCTCAATGGCCCCGGCATCGGACTGCATCAGATACGCCGCGAACCGAATTGCGGCTTCATTAGCAATGTCGGCAGGCGCGTCCGGCGCATAGCGGTCGACCCGTGCCGACACAACGGCCAGGTAACGCGCCGCCTCACTCGTCGCGTAGGACGGGGCACCACGCGGGAAAACCGCTGCCAGGAGCGCCGCCGCGTCGAGCGTCACAGCCATAGCCGCCTCCGCTGCCGGATGCGCGGTGCATCGGCGCTCGCGAGCTCATCCGGCGTTGCGACCAATGCCGGCGCCGGCCAGCCCTGGCGCGCGTCCGTCGCGCTCACAAGGAAGGCCCGGATTGGCGCGGACTGATAGACGCGCGTCTCGCCTTCCTCCGTCGAGACAGCCGCCGCCGCGTCGATATGCGGCCGGACGATCACGCCGGCGGCTTCATGCGCCGCGACGGTCGCCGCCCCGGCCGCGCCGTCCGGCAAGTCGATTTCAACCTCCCCGTCGCCACCGTCGAGAATGCGGCCCCGAAGGGTCCCGGCGGAGACGGACGCCAGCGGCGCGTCATAGCTCCCGAAGCCTGCGATTACCTCCCGGCGCGCGGCGTCGAAGGCTTCCTCGAAAGCCTCCCGCATGGCGTCTCCGGTGATGCGCGCAAACCGGCACGTCACGCCGCTGCATCTGCATTCCACGTCCATGTTGGCGGGAACGCGCGCTTTCAGGGTCCGGCCCGAGCGGCGCCGCGCCTCGACGCGGGACGCCTCGTAGGACGGCGCGCGGACGATACCGATGCCAGTCAGCAGCGCCGCCTCGACAACCCGCAAGCCGCTTTCCCGGCGCTCCCGGACGGCGCGAAACTCGACGGACAGCCCGGTCGCCTGGCCCTCTCGCACCATTGCCAGGGCCCGGTTCGCGGCCGGTATCGGCGGGAGCTCCGCGACCATGCGCAAGGCGTCCTTGTCCTGGCGGAGCTCCAGCCCGCCGCCGGGTTGCCACGCGACGGCCCGCTCCGCGTCATGGTAAAGATTGAGCGGCACGGCCTCCGCCATGCGGAACGCCGCCGGCTCGAAGCGTTCCCGGTGCGAAGGCGAAACGTCCCCGTAACGCATCACAACGCCCGACAGCCGCCGGCCTTCCGCGCGAAGCTCGCCGCCGTCGCGCCGTTCCAGCATCACGGCGTCTCGGCAAGGACCACGGGACAGCCGCGCTCATCGTCGGTCCAAAGCCAGATCGGCGCGCCCATCGGCTTGAGGGTGAACGCGCCGCCAGCCTCGACCCCCCACGCCCCCCCCCCCCCAGCCTCCACCCGCCAGGCCCGCGCGCCCGGCGTCGGCGCGTTGATAGCCTCCCGAGAAAACAGCGTTGCAGTGGTGCTGATATTTTGCCCCGAGTAGGACACGCCTTGCGTCAGGCCAGCGACGGCAACCAGGTCTTGCGGAACCATGGTCGCGTCAAAATCGAGAGTGGGCATGCCCCTGGCCTCATGCGACCTTGAATGCGGTTTGCGTGTATGCGTCCGGCTGGACAACGATCACGTCGCCAAGCAGGACGTGCATGGTGAAATACCGCTCGCCCTTCGCGGACCCGCTGTAAATGTCGTCGATGTCGATTGCGTTCCAGTGTGGACAGACGGCCGTCCGCATGGCCCCGGCGCCGCCCATCATCGACCGGCCCATGCGATACAGGATCGCTTGCTGAATGGTCGCCGCCGCGTCCGGCATCCTCTTGTTGGTCCACCAGCCGCCAGCGTTCGCCATGGCGTAAGCGGCCGCGCTCATTTCGCCCTTGTAGTTCGTCGCGGTCTGGAAGGTCCTGGCAGACAGCCTGTAGGTGTCCGCGCCGACGACGATTCCTACCTCACGAATGGTGTTCGCCCAGAGCCCGTCCACGCCGCCGGCATGGGCGGCAGCGAACGCGTCGAAGTCGGCAATGGCAGTCGGGTCGCTCGGGTCTGTAAGTGCCTGAAAGAGCCCGGACAGATTCGGCGCGGACCCGTCGCCATTCAGCCCTTGATTGTCGAGCTCATCGGACAGCGCCAGGGACAGATTCTCCCGGAGGATCGACTCGAAGTTCGCTTGCCCCACGGTCGCAATGTCTTCCAGCGTGAGCTCCAGGCGCGCCGAAACACGCTTCGGAGTCGCAGTTGTGACGGTGATTGCCCCGACAGTCCCGACAGCCGCCGCGCTCTTGGCGAGCGCCGCCGCAGACTGTGACCCGGTAATGGTCCCTGTCGCATAGGTCCCGGACTCGACCCGCGGCATTTCCACGCCGAGGCGCGGCAAGATGGCGTTGGCGAAGACGGCCGGCCGGATCGGGTCGAGATTGACGCCAACCGTTCCGGGAGCCGGCGTCACGTCGCGCTGTTCGCGGCGCTCGCTTTCCGGTTGCGGCACGTCCCAGAGTTCGAGCGGGATTTGCCCCGCGCGAAGGCCCGCCGCCGCGATAAGCTCGGCCTCCGGTCCGTCCGGGAGGCGGCCCTTTGCCGCCGCCGCGAGGAAGGTCCCCAGGCTCGCTTTGCCGCGAAGCTCGATACGCTCCCGCATTTCGGCGTCCGGGGCTTCCGTCCGCGCCTCGGTCCGCTGCTCGGTTTCCTCTTGCTCGACAGCCGTTTGCGCGGCGCGAAGCTGGCGCTCCAAGTCTGGCGTCCCGGCCTCGATAGCGTCGAGCTCGGCGCGCGTTTCGTCGGTCAAACTATCGGCAATGCCGAGCTCGGCCATGCGCTGGCGCTCGCGAGACTGGCGCTCGCGGAGTTCTTTGAGTTTTTTCTGGGCTGGAGTCATACGGACGAATCCCCATTTTGTTTCTCACACTCGGGGATCGTCATTCGTCGCGGACAAGGCTACGCTGGAATTGCGTTCCGTCAACCGGCGTCAACCAACTCCTGCAGAAAGGCGTCCCAGGCCGCTTGCTCCGGCGTCCGCTCGGCCCGGTTTTCTTCCGCCGTCTTGGCAATATGGCAGGTACGGCAGAGCGATTGCAGATTGCTTTCGTCGTAAGGGTCGAAGCCGCCATCCTCCAACCGGCGGATATGGTCTGCTTCCAGCTTCGCCGCTCGACCGCACCGCTGGCAGCGATAACCGCTACGCTCAAAAACCCTCCGCCGGGTCGCAGCCCAGCGCCGAGCATTTAGGCGGACATGATTTCGGGACATTCTTGCGTCATGCCGTCTGTTGCTCGGTCAGGACACACTACTTCATGATGATTGTTCGAAACTTAATGTTTCGGATTTCGCCGTTGCGCTGGAGCCGAAGTTGATAAACGACGCGCCCGGATTTGAACGAAACAAGGTAGAGATCGCGCCCGTTGAAGGTATCCCAATAGGTAATGTCCTCGACTGGCCCCAAGCGCTGGTAAAATTTTCGCGTCTTGTCCTTCTGCTTTCGAATGGCGTCCACGGTTGCCCGATTGGACGGGACATCATCCAGCGTTCCGTCGCGCAAGTCTTCGATTACGGCGCGCAAAACATTCGCGCTGCTGTACTCTTGAGCCGCAACTGGGCTGGTGAGTGCCATCAACAAAGCTGCGACTATCAGCCTAACCATTTCACACCCCTCTCGTTCACCCGCTTGGCGGCTGAGATCGTGCCAACTTTTACTGCGTCCGACAACTCACCATTTGGGAGGGGTCATCCTGCCAACCCTCGATAACGCCATGCCGGACGTTGCGGCCGGTCGAAATTCGGCTCCGCCAGTCCCGCCGCAATGACGGCCGCCGCCAGGACGTCGATACGGCCTCGCGACGTCGCCTTGTCGAGCCCCGGATTGCCGTTGCCGTCGCGCCGGATGGTCGATTTTGCGATTGCCGTCACAAGCGAAACGGAAGGCGCGAGACGGACCTTGCGCTGAATGACAAGCCGCTGGAAGGCGCGAACGTCCTTGCCTCCATCCTTACCAGCCCCGACGCGGCGAAACGCGATAGGCCAGCGGACGGACGCCCGGTCGAGAAAGTCCCGTACTTCCGAATCCTTGTAGCTATCCGCCGCCGCGCCTGCCACTTTCGAGCCGGCCGAGCGGCCCCCCGGTAGAAAAGCCCCTTTTCTCCCGATTCTTTATAGCTCCCCCCCGCCGCCCCTGCCACTTTCGAGCCGGCCAAGTCCGCCTGCAGGTCCGCGAGGAAGGCGTCGGGACGCACCACGCGGCCCGGATAGGTCCGGAGCTCGCCGCGCCGCTGCATCTCCGCGTATGGGGCATTGTCGCGCCGCTGGCGCTCGGCAAGCGCCGGGACGTCTCCGAACGCCTGCCATGTTTCAAGCCGGCCCGTCGCGGGCCATATCGCCGCCGCCGCCGTCGAGCTTGTCGCCTCGCCAAAGTCGAAGCCGAGAAAGCACGGCCCCTCGCGAGCCGGCGGCGCTTCCGTGAAACAGGCGCGAAGATCGTCCGGAGACAGGATCATTTCGCGGGACGGGTTGAGCGCCTGATTCAAGTCGAAGGCCCGGAAGCTCGGCTCGTCTCCCGGCGCGGACCGGATGCGTTCGACTTCCGCCTCCATGTAGGACACTTTCTTAATCGTGCCGAGCCCCGGATTCGCCGCCGCCCATGCCTCCCGGTCGTCTATCCGCGCATCGTCCGGCGCTGCGTAGATCCGGGAGACCGTCGCCGGGTTGGCGAGGATCTCCGCAAACAGCGGCGAGTCGCCCCGGACGGAAATATGCAGGACCCGGCCGCCGCGAGCCGAGACGCTGGACCGCAGGCCCGCCAGAAGTTCCCGCGCGCGCTCCGGCATCAACCCGGTCTCATCTACCAGCACAAGGTCGAAGCCCGACGCATGGCCCGCCGTGCGGTCCGCGGCGAGCGTTTCCAGCCTGCCGGATCGGCTTTCGATAGCGCCGGGGTAGGGCGCCCGGCGGACCCGTATCCCCGGCAGGCCCGACGCGGCCGCAATGTCCGCGACTTGCTGCCGGAGCTCGGCCGCCTTTTCTTTCGAGACGCTGGCAATCGCGCCGCGCCAACCGGCCTGCCGGAGCGGACCCGCGAGGAAGCCGAGCGCCAGGACCGCACAAACGGCGCTCTTGGCGTTCTTCCTCGCAATGCAGAGCGCGCTTTCGTGCGCCGTCCAGCCGGCCCGGAGAAAGTCGAGCGCGAACGGCGGGAGCTCCATCGGCTCGCCGGCAAGCGGATGGCCCGCCGGGACCCGGAGCACGTCGCGGGACCATGCCGCCAACGCCGCAACCGGATCGTCGGGAGGCGCAACCGTCGCCGCAACCGTCGCGGCCTCCCGGTCCCGTTGCCGCTGCCGGGGCTTGCGCGCGCGCGCCCGCCCCCGCCCCGCCGCTTCCCCCCCCGCGCCGCCAACCGCTCGGCAGTCCGGTCCCGGTAGGGCATTCAGCCGGCCCCTATGTCACGCCACGGCGGCAGGCGTGACGCAACCGCCGAAAGGTATGGCCCCGCTCCGAAACCTCCCCGCCAGCGCCAGGTCAGCGGTGCCATCAGTGCCGCGTCCCATCTGGCGCCGGCGGATCGGCATCCGGCCGCGCGACTATGAGCCGAATCGGCGCGCCCGCGCAAAGATTGTGCGAGACCAAGCTGGTGATCGCGTCCAGCAGCTCTTGCGGCTCGACGCCGGCCCGCGAGACCAATATCTGCATCGCGGACAGCAGCGCCGTGTCCCGGCCCACTGGCGCCAGCAGGGCAAGCAGCTCGTCCACCAGCTCCCGGCCCCGGCGGTTCATTTCCTCGATATGCGCCTCGGTCGGTTCATTCATCGTTCAGTCCCTCCAGTTCGGCCTCGATGCGCTCGCACTCGAGAAGCGCCGCCTCGATTTGCTCCCGCGTGCTCGCCGCGTCCGCTAGGCGCTCCAGATCTTCCACGGCGAGCGCTAGCCGCAAGCGAGCTTTCAGCGCCTTCATGCGCGCAAGCCATTCGTCCGCTCCTTGGATGCCCAAATGTGCCGCTCCGGCACATTTGAAACCTGCCCCGGCGAGCCGGACCATGCGAGCGGCGGTGCTTCGCGGTATGCCGGCGCGCTCCAGGAATGGAAGCCACTCGCCATGCGCGGCGAGCACCCGCGCCTCTTTCAGCGTGTATGCGGCGGTAAGCCAATGCTCGGTGCTTTGCCGCCAGGACGCGCCGGCTTGGTCCGCCAGGGTCGCAAGGCGGTTCGAAAGCGGGGCCTCGCGTGTATCTCTACCCTCTACCATCTCAATTCTTCTCTCCAGAATTAGCCTTCTGGTCTGTTAACCCTTGGTTGGTTAAGGGTCTCTGTGTGAGACGGGGGTGGGTCTCTGTGTGAGACCCACCGGGTTTGGCGAAATCGAGGCCGCAGCCGCCGCAGGTCCCGCGAAAATCGTTCGGGATAGGTCCCAGGCCGCAGCCGCCGCAGTTCCCGTCGAGCGGGTCCAGGCAGTAGGTGTTCGACCGCCGGCCATCCTTGCCGTAGCGCGCGCGGCGTTCGACATAGCCGACCGCTTCCAAGCGGCGGAGTTCCCGAAAGACACTGGCCCTCGCCAGCCCGGTTTCGCTCATAAGACGCGGCACTCCGGGAAAGCACTCGCCTTTGCGGTCCGCATGGGACAGCAGCACGAGCGCCACGAGCCGCGCCAGGGGCGGCAGGGTGCTTGCCAGCAGGCCCCGCTCGACCTGAAAGCGGTTGAAGCGAGGCGCCGGGTTCGGGACAACCGAGAGGAAGCCGGCGGCAGGCGCCATCGGCAGTTGCGCCGGCGCCGCCGGTCGGGTAGGTGGAGGGTCCACGTCGTTTCCTCCTTGGTCGGATGGGGATGATTTGAGCGCCGCCGGTGTTCGTCGCACCGGCGGCGCTTTCTTTTTCAGGCGGCGTCTTGCGATTCGCGGGTTTGCACGGTCTGTCGGTCGAGCCAGGCGAGAATGTCTCGGCCGCGATAGGCCACCTTGGCCCCCATCTTGATGAAGGCCGGTCCGCGACCTTGCGAGCGCATTTTCGCCAGTCGCCAATAGCTGCCGATGACTTTCAGCGCCGGGTCATCGGCGGGATAGAGCTTGTCGGCCTCGAACATTTTTCGTCTCCCGTTGAAGCGATACGGGAGCACTTACGTCCGCTTGCGGCGGTTGTCTGTCTGTTTATTTCGCCCGAAATTATCAGACACGCAACCCGCGCCGGCGGGCGGATTCGACGGCTTTCGGAGACATATTGAGCTCTTGGCCTATCAGGTCGAAAGCGGCGCTTTGTGTCATGCCATCGGCTCTCATCAGCTCCACGGTCGCGGCGATAGCAACGTCGCGGCGGACGCGGCGTATGTTGAATTTCGGCCCTCGCTTCACAGGGGGCGGCCGTCGGCCGGCGGCGGCCTCCAGCGCCCATTGCAGCAGGACGGGCGGGAGGTCTAGCCCGGCGTTCAGAAACTCGCCTGTGAGCCGCTGTAGGTCGGCATAGGCCCATTCATCCGTCGCGGCTTTGGCAATCCAGACTTCAATCGCGGCCGGGGTGGCGTCCGGCGCCAAAGGCTTGCCGCACGCCCCCCGGCGCGGCTTTGGCACTCCAGCCTGCAGCGGCGGCGGGGGTGGCGCCCGGCCCAAAAGTCTTGCGCCCCCCCCAGCGGCGCCCGCCCCCGCCGTTAGGCATGGTCGGCGCCCATGTCGGCGGCAATTGCGTCCCCGATGGACAGGCGATGCTCCCGCGCCGTCTCGCCGGCAAGCTGGACATATCGGGCGGGCATCGCCAAGTCTTTCCATCCGAGCATGTCGCGGAGCGCGAAGGCCGACAGGCCCGCCGCCGCTGCACGGGTCGCCAGCGTCCGGCGAAGATCATGGACCCGCGCGTCTTCAATACCGGCCGCCGCCGCCGCCTTGCGGAACACCACGCCCGCTTGCCGGCGCTGTACATGCGCGCCCGCTTTCGAGGCGAAGCACCACGGATTGCCATGAACGTGCGGGAGCGTCGCCAGTATTGCCATGGCGGCTTGCGGCAAATCGTGGTCGCGCTCGCCCGTCTTGGTCCGGGGCAAGTGGACCCGCCCCGTCTCCGCGTCCACATTCTCCCAACGGAATTCCAACACTTCCGAAATGCGGAGCCCGGAAAGCGCCGCGATCTTGAGCGCTGCCGCTGCGACTGGATGTGCGCCCGAAAGGCCGTCCAGTGCATCGGCAAGCGCCGTCATCTCGGCAGGTGACAGGACGCGGCGCCGCACATTCTCCTTGGCCCGCTCTACGCCTCTTGCCGGGTTGCTGTGTTGCGGCCGCCATTCCCATGTCTCGCAGACGTTCATCAGGCGCGAGACCACGGCCAGAACGCGGTTGCGGGTCGGCCCCGGCATAGGCTCGACCAGCGCCTCTACATCGCCCCGCGTGACGCTGGCCACCTTGCGGGAGCCTAGCGCCGGCAAGACATACTTGCGCGCCTGCTTCGCGTATTCGGAGCGGGTCGTCTCGGTCAGCCGGCCATTAGCGATGCGCCGTTCGGAGAAGGGACCGAGGAAGCGGTTGAATGCATCGGCAACGGTCGGAGCGTCCTTGCGCTCTTGCCGCCGCTGTAGCGGGTCCGCATCGCCCTCCCGGATGCGGACCATTTCGGCCCCGGCCCTCTTGCGAGCATCGGCGAGAGAGAGTTCCCCGACGCGGGCCAATGTCGCCTGCCGCTTCCTGCCGTCGATCCTGTAGGACAGGACATAGACCTTGCTGCCGCCGGGTTGGATTTTCACGCCCAGCCCCTTGATGCTACTGTCCCAGAGGATCGCTGCTTTCGGCCCTGGTTTGGCGTCGCGGATGCGCTTCTCGGTCAACATGAAAAAGGCTCCCAGTCACCACTTAGTCACCACCGGGACAGAATACAGCGGCAAACGGAAACAAACAACTGGAATGAAACGGCAAAGTTTTTCGATGAGTTACAAAGAGTTAGGCAAGAGACCGCAAACGGGCGCAATCGCCTGCACGTCTAACTGTCGATACTCTTAATCAGCGGGTCCTAGGTTCGAGTCCTAGTGCGCCCACCATCCATTGAAAACGGGCCGGTTCGGCGGGAGGCACCCATGGCGCTCAAGGACAGCGTGGACGGAATCCTGGAAGCTGCGGTTTCGAGGGGCGATGTGCCCGGCGTCGTGGCTGCGGCGACGACGGCGGACGGGACCGTCTATGAAGGCGGCTCCGGCGAACGGGCGGTCGGCAGCGGAGTGGCCATGACGCCGGATACGGTCGGCTGGATAGCCTCCATGACCAAGGCCATCACCGGCGCAGCGGCCATGCAGATGGTCGAGCAAGGCAAGCTCGAGCTCGACGGGCCGGCCAGCGCGGTCATCCCCTATCTCGGCGAAGTCGGGGTGCTGGAAGGCTTCGACGATGAGGGCCAGCCGAAAACGCGCCCGCCGAAGCGCCCGGTGACGCTCCGCCACCTGCTCACCCACACCTCGGGCTATGTGTACGAGATCTGGAATACGGACATCCTCGCCTACCAGGAGGCGAAGGGCGTGCCGCAGATCACCAGCTGCGAGAACGCGGCGCTGACGACGCCGCTGCTGTTCGATCCGGGCGAGCGCTGGGACTACGGCATCGGCATCGACTGGGCCGGCAAGATGGTCGAGGCGGTGAGCGGCCAGAAGCTCGGACAATATATGCAGGAGAACATCCTCGGCCCGCTCGGCATGGGCGACACCGCCTTCAAGGTCTCGCCTCAGATGCAGGAGCGGCTGGCGACGGTCCATGTGCGCGGCGAGGACGGGGCCTGGGCGCCGATGGAGTTCATGGTCGAGCAGGACCCCGAGTTCGAGATGGGCGGCGGCGGCCTCTATTCCACGGTCGGCGACTACCTCAAATTCATCCGCATGATCCTGAACCGGGGCGCGGCCAACGGCCACCGGGTGCTCAGGCCCGAGACCGTGGCGGCCATGTCCGCCAACAGCATCGGCGACACCCGCGTCGTGAAGCTCTCGACGGCCATGCCGCCTTACTCCAACGATGCCGAGTTCTTCCCCGGCATGGAGAAGACCTGGGGGCTGACCTTCATGATCAACAACGACGAGGCGCCGACCGGCCGGTCGGCCGGAAGCCTCGCCTGGGCCGGTCTCGCCAACTCCTATTTCTGGATCGACCCGGCCAAAGGCATCGGCGGCGCCTACATGACCCAGGTCCTGCCCTTCGCCGACGAGAAGTCCCTGCCCCTCTTCCTGGACTTCGAGACGGCGGTTTACCGGAGCCTGTAGTTACAACGGAAAGTCGCGCGGCTACGCGGTCTCCGCCGCATAGTCCTGCGCCAGCTGGAACTTCCGGATCTTGCCGGAGCCGGTGAGCGGGAAGGCGGGGACCTCGCGCCACACGACCGGCGTCTTCTGCGGCGAGAGATGAACGCGGCAATGGCGGCGAAGCTCCTGCGGGTCCATTTCCCGGCCCGGCTCCATGCGCACGAAGCAGGCGACGATCTCGCCCCAGCGTTCGTCCGGCAGGCCGACCACGGCCACCTCGGCCACGTCGGGGTGCTCGAGCAGCGTGTTCTCGATTTCGGCCGGGAACAGGTTCTCGCCGCCCCGGATAATCATCTCCTTCACCCGCCCGGTAATGCGCAGATAGCCCTGCCGGTCGAGCGTGCCGAGGTCGCCCGTGTGAAGCCAGCCGTCGGCGTCGATAGCGTCCGCCGTCGCTGACGGGTTGTCGTGGTAGCCGATCATCACGCAGTAGCCGCGCACGCATATCTCCCCGACCTCATCGACGGGAACGACCCTGTTTTCCCCGTCAACGCTGCGGATGGAGACCTCCGTCTGCGCCATCGGCAGGCCGGCCGTGTTGCAGATGATGTCGAGGCTCTCGCCGAAATGGTGCTGGGTGACGAGCGGCGACGCTTCGGTCTGCCCGTACACCGTCTCGAATTCGCAGCCGAAACGCTCCCTCGCATTGCGCACCAGTTCGGGCGCGACCATCGAGCCGCCGGAAACCGCAATTTCCACCGACGAGAGGTCGAACGGCTCCTGATCGAGGCATTCCATCATCGCGACCAGCATGGTCGGCACGCCCAGGATCGCCGTTACCTTCTCGCGCTCGATCAGGCGCAGGATGGCGGCCGGGTCGAACAGCTTGACGAGGAACATGGCGCAGCCCGACTGGAGCGCGCCGAGCGTAATCAGCCCGCAGCCGCTGGTGTGGAACATCGGCATGAAGTTCGCCCAGACCGAGTCCGGGCGCGTGCCGGAACGAACGGCGCAGTAGCGCGCATTGTTGGTGAGCGACCGGTGGGACAGCACGGCCCCCTTGGGAAAGCCCGTCGTGCCGGAGGTGTACTGGATCTGCGCTGCATCGTCGGGGGTGACTTCGGGCAGTTCCGCCGGCCGGTCTCCAATACGATAGAGCGCCGAGTGATCGTCCAGATCGACGAGCTCGCGCACCGCCGCCAGACCATCGCACGCGGCGACGGCGATCTCCGCCATCGGATTGCCCCGGTAGCTCTCCACCGAGAACAGCGCGGACGCGCCCGACTGCTCAAGCACATAGCGCAGTTCGGCCGTCTGGTAGGAGGGGTTGGCCGTCACGAGGATGAGGCCCGCGAGCCCGCAGGCATATTCCATCAGCACCCATTCCGGCACGTTCGGCGCCCAGACCACCAGCCGCTCGCCCGGCGCGAAGCGCGACGCCAGCGCCCTGGCGAGCCGCTCGCTGTCCGCCAGCAGTTCCGCATAGGTCCAGCGCCGCCCGTTCTCGCCGTCGAGGTCGACCTCC
Organism: Alphaproteobacteria bacterium bin95; assembly: GCA_002238885.1. GTDB lineage: Bacteria > Pseudomonadota > Alphaproteobacteria > Bin95 > Bin95 > Bin95. Next base: position 17,312 of record MPNF01000015.1, read on the forward strand.
ACCAGCGCCGTCGAGCCGCCGCGCCTGGCCGCCATGTCGCGCAACTGGCCGCCGACCGTTGTCTCCAGCACGACATCGTCGGTCTGGGCGGGAATGTAGGACTCGGTGAGGTCGAAGCGGTACATGGAAGCCTCCCGGACGCAGGTGCGAAAGCCTTGTTTGTGGCGCCCGCCCCGTCAAGCCGCGAAATCGGCCGCCTTGCCCACCACCGTCACCAGGCCCGCCGGGGGATCGACGATGACGCGGTCGCCGGTGGCGATCAGGCGGGTGATGTCGCCGTCCTCGAAGCGGTCGCAGAGCGCCATGCCGGCGAAGGCCGCGCCCTGGGCGAGAATCGTGTTGGCGGCGTTGAACAGGATCGCCCTGGGCGCCAGGCCGCGTTCCGCCATCTCGCGCAGCATCCAGGCGGATGCCACCCCGCCCTTGGCGGTGTTCAGCACCAGCACCTTGTCCACATAGGACAGGCCCGCCAGCTTGTGCCCCGGCCGCGAGAAGGTGCCGGCAAGGCGGTCGAGGTCGTAGCGGGCGGAGAAGTCG
>MPNF01000016.1 GCA_002238885.1 Alphaproteobacteria bacterium bin95
CGATCGAGCGCATGGCCGCAGGCTTGCGCTTCATCAGCGCACCGCCCCCAAGATGGCTTTCGATATAGACAGAGTGCGGCGGCATCAGCGCGATCAGCGCCTGGCTCAGACCGGTCGTAGCCTTCGATCCGAAATACCCCACCGGCTGCCCCTCTCATGCGAGAGTGCAACCCATAGATGCGGGTGCCTATACAGTCAAGCGGGGATCAACGACGCGCCGACGGCGAGCAACATCAGCACGTACTCAGAACTAGCGGCGAGGTACCTGGGTAGTTACGATTACCTTCCGATAAGTCTTGCTGGAGGCCACGATTTCACGGCGACTGCCAAACCTCATGCCACCCTCTACAACGCACGAATGAATGCGACGACCGTCTGGATATCGCCGTATTCGGTCTTTACTGGCACGGTCTGGTAATCAAGGTTTGCCTGTAGCCTGCTGCGCGCCTCAAATGTCAGCCCGCCCGACAGCGCCACGGGGCCCATAACGGTTCCAACACCGGCAGGGATTGTCACCGTCACAGTAAAATCGAGCAGACCGGGCGTGGCGCTTGGCCGGCAATGGCCGTCATATCTTCCCCCTCTGACATCGACGCCGAAAACTTCGCCGTCACGCAGCACAAGAACCGCGTTGCCCATACCGGCGACACCTTGATAATCGACACTGTAGAAGCCTTCTTTCATCAACAGCCTCCTGTTGCATTCGGAGGCCGGCTGACGCTAAGGTCGCTCCTGTCGTGACCGCTCCCGCTTCTGGCCTCAACACCAGCGGGACACACTGGGTCCGCCTGCCAGGGCGAGCCCTTTGTGCGTCTGGGCAAGTCCTATGCGGATTCCCCGGCGAGAGTCCAGCCGGAAAATTCCTTGACTCGCGTCTGCCCATAGGCCGACCTTCCACCCGTCAATACTGTGCGCGCCCGCTCTGTCGGGTCGCCCGCTGAATAGAACAGCCTGACCCGGCAAGGGGGTTGCTCCCCGCGCTTGGCGAATAGGCGGGACTCTCACCTCGTGTGCAGTGTTGACACGGCCCGGCGCCAGCCGGCGTCCGGGAACCCGCACGGGGAGAATCCCATGAGGACGCTCGCAGCCGGCTTAGCCGCCGTCATTGGCCTTTTCACCGCAATCTCTACCCAGGCATCCGGAAACCTCCCCGATGCCTGTGCTGCGGTTTTCGACCCGCCACCGGCGCTAGTGGTATGCCCGACCCCCTACGTGCGAATGGAGCCGTCATCTTCCGATGCAGAGCCCGGCGAAGCTTGGCATTGCTGCGAAACCGGATACACCTTGCAGACGGTTTCCGGCGGCGGGTGTATGGGCGGCAGCGGCATGTTGCGCGGTTGGTCCTTGCCGGACGGCCCTTGCGTCGAGGCGACGGCCGTCAGCATCTACAAGGATCGGGTGTTGACCCTGTTCCACGAATTTCTCCAGATGAAGCAGGACGGCGTCTTCTTCACCTTGAGCCAGATTGAATTCTTCGCAGCGGGCGGGGTGGAGCTTCCGAACAGAACACGGGGCGCTCATCCGCCCGGCGGCTTCTTCGCGCGCCCGCCCGGCAGCGAATGGCTGGAGAAGGTGAACTGGTTGAAGCAGGAAGGAACCGAGCTATCCGACACATGTTTCGACATTCCGAAGGACCTCGATGAAGACGGCTTCATCTGCGGCGGAGAGCTGACCATGTTCGTCTCGGCTGCAACCGACCTCGCACACCCAAGCCACCTGGCCGATCTGGAGCGCCAATTCTGGCTTGCGAAGATCTGCTATGAGGCTCCCGCCGCCTGCGGGCTCGTGGAGTAGGCGACGGTGGCCTTGGAACCCTGCCGCGACTGCAAGACGGATATCTCGACGCGGGCGAGGATCTGCCCGCACTGCGGCCTGAACCGCCCGCATGACCTCGCCATTCAGCATTGGTTGAACGCAGTGGCGAAACACTGCTGCATCTGGGGTGTCCTTCTAACCGTGCTGGCGATCATTCTGCTCTAGGACGCACGGTCTGGGAGGACATAACACCACCGATATTCATTGCCTGTCCGTCCTGATTCGGGTAGGCTGCCCGCCAGCCGATCATCTTGGAGACAGACGGCATGAAACCCGATGCGAACACCTTGCGACAACCGCGCCCCGTGACGCTCGTTCGCTCGAGCTACCAGCCGAGCAAGGCCGATCTGGAAGAGCCTATCGACCTCCAGAAGGCGGACGGGTCCCGCCCCACGATGGACGAACTGGCGGACGCGGTTCTGTCTCCGGTGGAGGTCCGCTACAAGGATCGGCCGTAAGCCGCGTGAGTGCACACGAAACGGGCGCGATCACTATCTTCCGCTCCATGCTTTATGAGGCGCTGTCGAAGCTCCCGTCAGGCGATCTCGATGTTATGCAGGTCTCGTTAGAAGGACAGATTGCCGACTTACGGGCGTTGTGGGGCGACGACCTTTCGCCGTTTCAGCATGGAATCCTTGACTCGATGGAGCAAATTGACTTCCGGGTCCGACATAGAGACAAGTTCCGGCACAGTGACGAGTCCGGTAGAGACAAGCCCTATTTCCTCTGTCGAAAGTGCGAAACCGCCGTCCTCTTCGCCACCCTTGACGAGGTTTGCTGTCCCCAATGTAACAGCATTTATTGGCTGGAATTGGTCTTTGCTTGAAACACTCATCGACCGTTCCTCACGCCATCATCCGGCCGCCAATGGAATCAGCCTTGATTCGCGCTGTCAATCACACCGATTCCCCAAGCCCGGTCAACGAACTACCTTCGGCACTACCGTATATAATTCCCATTACCTTGGGGCACTCTGTCTGCATCGATTGCAAGACATCCGCAATTTCGTATAGACCGCTTCGGTGCATTGATCGAAGTCACGTCCATTAAGTGAAGATCAGGCATTGAAGATATCCGGATCGCCGACATCCCCCGAAAGCCCCCTTGCCCTCTCCGGGCGCGAACCGTTCGCGAGGGGCACCAAGCGGCATTGCTACGTCCACCCGGATGATCCCGATCTGTGCGTCAAGGTGGCGGTCCGTGACGATGCGGACTGTCTTCGCCAGCAAAGATGGGATCTTGAAGACAACCGGCGACTGAGGGCGCGCGGGGACTCGGTGTTCGACTGCATCCCGGCGATCGAGGGTGTCGTCGATACCGATCTGGGCCGGGGCATCGTCATGCGGCTGTGCCGGGACCATGACGGCCGCATATCCCGCAATCTCTCCCAGGTTATTCGGGAACACGGCCTGACGCCTTCGCTGGTCCGGGCGATCGACGCGTTGAAGCGGTGGCTGCGGAAGGAACGCCTGTTGACCATGGACACGGCTCCCTACAACGTCGTGGCCGTGCGTTTGGACGGTGGCGACTGGAAGCTGATGATCATCGAGGGATGGGAAAACCGCAGGTACCGGTGGCTGGCGTCGCTCCATCCTTTGGTCAAGGACCGGCTGATCGCCCGCCAACTGCGCAAGTTCGACCGGCGGGTGTCGTGCGTGGCGGAAGCGTCGCAGGGCATTTCCTGAGCGGCTTTCAGCGATGGCACGCGTGGTCCATCGCTCCAGAGGACAGTCGAGCACCGCTGGAAATGCCCGCCCTTTACATGGCCGCCCAAATCTCCGATTGTGACAGTTGCTATGGAATCGTCCCGGGCCGGAACGGAATTGCAGGGCAAAACCGTGCTTCAGGTGCTTCCGGCGCTCGAAGCGGGCGGTGCCGAACTTGGCACGCTGGACGTTGCCGCTGCCTTGCGCGGCGCTGGTGCGCGGGTGCTCGTGGCTTCGTCGGGCGGGCGGATGGCTGCGGGCCTCGGTGCAGACCATATCCGCCTGCCTGTCGACACCAAGAATCCCATCGGGCTGTGGCGAAATTCGGGCCGGCTTGGAACCCTTATCGCTCGAGAAGGCGTAGACCTCGTTCATGCCCACTCGCGCGCGCCGGCGTGGAGCGCCCGCGCGGCGGCGCGGCGCGCAAGGGTGCCATTCGTCACGACCGTCCACGGCGCCTACGGCGCCGGTAGTGCCGCCAAACGCGCCTACAACCGCGTCATGGCTTCCGGCGACCGCGTGATCGCCGTCTCCGACTTTATCGCGGAGCATGTGGAGGAGCTCTACGGCTGCCCGCGTGATCGCGTACGGGTGGTGCATCAGGGCATCGACGCGGTGGCATTCGACCCTTCCGCCGTACGCGCCCAGGAAAAGGTGAAGCTGCGCACGGCCTGGGGAATCCCGGAAGGGGCGGTTGTAGCGCTCCTGCCCGGTAGGCTGACCCGCCTCAAGGGCCATGGGGTGTTGATCGAGGCGATGCGCGGGCTTGGGGACATGAACCTTGTCGCGGTGTTCATCGGTTCCGACCGGAGCAGAGAGGCATATCGGCGCGAACTGGAGTCGCTGGCCGAGGGACTGCCGGCGCACTTTGCGGATCATACCGACAACATGGCGGTCGCCTACGCAGCCAGCGATGTTGTGGTCTCCGCTTCCATCCGTCCGGAGTCATTCGGGCGAGTGCTGGCGGAGGCGGGCGCAATGGGTCTGCCGGCCGTATCCAGCGATCTTGGCGCCGCGCGCGAAATTGTCCGTCATGGCGAAACCGGATGGCTGGTCCCGCCGGGCGATCCGGCCGCGCTCGCCGAGGGTATCCGAAAGGCGCTCTTCGCAGCCGGCCCCGCTCTCGCAGCCAGGGCGCGTGCGCATGTCCTCGCTCATTTCACGCAGGACCTGATGTGTGCGAAGACGCTTGCAGTTTATCGGGAACTGCTCTGAAAATGCGGAGAGGCCGCTGAACCGGCGCCCGGCGTCTACGCCTTCGCCTGGGCCAGAACCGCGGCAATCAGTTCGTCGTATCCGTCTACAGTCCTTTCCAGGGAGAACCGGGCGGCGAGGCCGCGCAAGGCTGACCTGTCAGCCGGGCGGGCGAGCGCCCGCAGCATCGCTTTCGCCAGCCTCTCCGGGTCGCCCATCGGCGCGAGCAAATCGGGATCATCCAGAATTTCCGAGGAACCGGCACAATCCGTCGAGACGGCGGGGCAGCCGCAGGTCAACGCTTCGACCAGCACATTGCTCAGGCCTTCGTACCGTGACGACACCACGAATAGCGCGGCCCGGGCCATGAAAGCCCAAGGGTTATCCGCCCATCCCGGCAGCGACACTCGGTCCTCAAGACCCAACGCTCGGATCCGGCTTTCCAGTTCCGCGCGATCGAAACCCTCGCCCAGGATAAGCAGCCGGCAGGGATGTTCGACGATCACGCGGCGGAACGCCTCGATCAGGGTCGGGAAGTCCTTTTGCGGCGTGAGGCGCCCGACGCCCAGCACGACGGGCGGTCCGCCGTCCCGAAACCATGGATGGTCCGGCGCGGCCTCCGCGTGTCGCGTAATCTCCGGTGCAAACGCCGGGTTGTAAATCGTCACGATTCCCACTTCCGACGACACATCGACAATGGCGGCGATGTTCTCCGACACGCCGCGGGACACCGCCACGAGACGGGCGGCCATCGGGAACAGCAACCGGCGGCGTCTGGTCGATTTTGCGCCCGGATCATCGGCGCCGCGCAGGATCGGGATGATCGGCGGGGGAGAAGACACAAGGCGCGCGGCGAAGAATGCCGCATATTCCGCCGACGCCAGGTTGGCGAAGACGATGTCCGGCCGTTCGCGCTCGAAATAGCGGGCAAGGCGCAGTGCATGGCCCAGCGAAGCTGGACGCATCAGGACCCGGGCGGAGGCTCCGAATTCACGAAACAGGCCGGCCGCGAAGCGCGCCAAACGGAAAGGCGAGGCCAGCCAAGGCCGCCAGAGCGTTTCTTGCGGGACATCGCTTCGGGTGCGCCGTATCCAGCCGAAGCGGCCGCACAGCACGATCAACCGCGCCGTCCGGGGCAATTCTCCGGGGTAAACGAAAGTCGGCGAGAAGAGCACGATATCCACGTCGTGCCCCCGTCCCGCCAGCCCGCCGGCGGTTCTGAATACGCTCCGTTCCGCCCCGCCGCCCTTGAGCTTCTGGATGAGCATCGTGATGTGGGCCATGATAACCGCGCCGCATGAATTCGTGATCCGTTTCGCGGCTGATCTTACCGCCTCGGCCGTCCGCGAGCCACGGGTTCAGGGATGCGGCAATCAATGTTTTCGTGATCGAGTTGCCGATTGAACCTACCGCCTCGTCCGTTGGCGAGAAACGGCGTTCGCAAAGCGTTGCAGGTGACGGCCAAAAGGGATGCGTGCGCGCTGTCTTGAATCCCTTGTTGATCAAGGGTTCTCACTGACCTGAGATTTTTCTTACCCCGGCGGTGTGGCGTATTTCCGCGGGTTCGGGATCAGCGAGGCTGTCGGCTGGTCGATTTCCACCCCACGCCCGGTGGCGAGTCTGTCCCGCCGCAGGATCACTCCCCGGCCCGCCCCGCGTTCCCACACGAATCAACAAGCCGGCGCGGATCGGATAGAAGGTGTCGCCATCGGGCTTTGGCCCTCGTCCCCCCCACCCCGAACGGTTGGAAGAACATGATGGCGACGGCGGAGAGGTTACCCTTTTCCTGGCGGTCTGTCGAAAGCCTGCCGGACCTTGAGCGTTTGCGTCTGGTGCTGGAGACGCTTCCGGACGAGGAGATCGTGGCGGAGCTTGAAGCCGGTCGGGGCCGGGGCCGCAACGACTACCCGGTGAGAGCGATGTGGCGGGCGCTGATCGCGGGAATCGTGTTCCAACACGCCTCGATGCAGTCGTTGCTCCGGGAGTTGGGCCGCAACCCGGCGCTTCTGGAGATGTGCGGGTTCGATCCGTTGCCGTATCAGAGCCGGCCCCGGACCCGATCCAGGGGCGAGGCCGGGCGGGGCGCCTGCGGCACCATCAAGTACCGATGTCCGCCGGCCGCCTTCGATCTCGACTGCAAGGGGCGCGGGGCTTGCCACAGGGCGGGCGGGGTGAAGCCCGGGGAGTATGGGCGCATTGTGCGCGTCGATCTCGACAGTCACGACCGGCGCATCTTCACGCCGACGCCGTGGGGCAGCCCGTCATGGCGGCGCGGCTATAACCGGCGCTCCGCGATGGAACGGATCAACGCCCGCCTCGACCGGAGCTTCAACTTCGAGACCCACTACATCCGCGGCCGCGCGAAGATGAAAACCCGCGTCTGGCGCTGGCGGTGATGATGGCGATGGCGCTCGCTCACGCGCGCGCCGGCCGCGCCGAGCGGATGCGCTCGCTGGACAGCGCGGTGCCATACCTCGACACCGGATGATCGTTTGTCAGCCTCCCGACATCGCCGAACCGACGGGCCGGCCGCCGGCAGACCGAACCTCGCGGCCGATCACCCGATAATGTTCACGTAAAGTTCCAGAAAGGCGCGGAACCCCCCGCTTCTCGACCCTCGACCGGGTCGGGCAGGCCATAGCCGCGACCCTCAAGCCAACGCCGCAGACCCCGAAAACGCCACAGCGCACAGGTCTTGTTATGAGAGAGAGAGAGAGAGAGACGGGGCTTACCGGCGCGGAATACGTTAAGGCCGAAGATTCTTCTGGACCGCGCGCCGCGAATCCGCATAGGAGTCCCTGAAACGCACAAAGGGCCAGTGCATTAACGCCAACCTTCTGTGTCCGCACCCAACCACGGAGACCGTGCGGAAGTCGCACCGCAGCCCAGATGCCGGAAATCGCGGTCGCCGTCAGCCGTCAACGGCCTCCGCATGGAGACCATAATGCGCTTTCTACCGCTCGTTGCCATCTTCGGCCTGCTGCTTTCCGGGTGCTCTTCGATCATCGAAGGCACGACGCAGGAAATCGTCATCAACACCAATCCTCCCGGTGCCGGATGCGACTTCCTACGAAAAGGCAACACGATTGCGCGTGTCGATCCAACCCCTGGCGGCACTACGATCAAGAAGACCAAGCACGACATTCGGATCGAGTGCGCCTTGGCCGGCTACCAGGATGCGAGCTACCTCAACAAGTCAGGCGCCGCCGCCGCAACCTTCGGGAATATCGTTCTGGGTGGCGGGGTAGGTTGGGCTATCGACTCGGCCTCGGGAGCGGACAACAAATACGACTCGCCTGTGAACATCACTCTGGTGCCCGAAAAGCCGAAGTGAGACGCGCCGCAACGCGCGCCCGGTCACGCCGCAATAATCCTCTTCCGGACGGGCTTCTTTCGGGGATCGAGTGCAAGACGGGCTGGATGATGGCGGAGCTGGCGGGTCTGGCGCGGCCTTGGCGGATGCGAGAACCGCCGCCCGCAGCTATCTTCCGGGCACTGTGCCGGTCGGTGCCGGCTGGAGCATTCCCTTGGCTCATAATTACGACGCTTGCCTGTTGTCTTGTCGGCCGCACATGAGCGGGCCGCTCGGGCATTGAACTCTCTCCGCCTGATCCCGTGGCGCTGGCTGCCGCGCAATGCTTGGGGGGACCGGGAGTTCTGCCAGCGGCGGTTCGTGCGCAGGCAAGGCCGGCAGCCAGACCCCGAAAGTGCGGGGCGGCTGACCGACCTGCTTTATCGGATCAAGACGGACGGCTCACTGCCGGACACGATATACCAGTTCGTCACAGACAAGGAGTTGGCAAAGCTCGATATCGAAAACCCGGTCGGGCCGGGCTATGCGCCGGAAACCTACCGGGTGCTTAGGAGCCCCGACGAGATAAGGGCGTTTGTCCCCGACCGCGTACCCTGCGTTCTGAAACCCACGCATATGGGCGGCCCGATTCTCTTCCACACCGACTTGGGCAGGGCCATCGGCCGCGACTTGCTTCGCAAATGGCTTGACAAGGACCACTGTAGAGGCACAAGGGGAGGCAATTGCCGCCACCCCCGCCCGAAGATCATCGTCGAGGAATTCCTTTCCGAGGACGGCGTGTCCGTGCCGAAGGATTACAAGTTGTTCTGCTTCCATGGCGTCCCGAAGCTGATCCAGGTGGGCGCGGATCGGTTCGGGAAGCACACGCAGAACTTCTACGACCTTGAGTGGAACCGGCTGCCGATCACCTATGGAGTCTCGACCGGGCCGGAAGACGACAAAACGCCCCGACGATTGAGGGAGAGTTTTAGGATTGTGTCGCTTCTAGCCCCGCCGTTTCCATTCGTTCGGGTGGATCTGTCCGCATGCGAGGAGGGTATAAGGATCGCCGAGTTGACATTCTGCCCGCGAGACGTGAACGACGTACTGCCCCCGCCCGCCGCCGACATAGAACTCGCAAAGCTTTTCGACCCCGGCTACCGCCTCGATGTGCAGGCCTGCGCCAAGGCGTGGAGCTGACCTACGGCACTCATCCTGGAGAAGATATCGAAATGACCAGCTTTTTGAGCACCATCATCATCTTGTTCATTAGATTCATAACGGCTCCCCTTGGTGCAGAAAGGAAGTTACGAACTTTCAGAAAAACGCTAGTGCCGCTCCGCAAGCTCATACTTACACTGTATAAGCCCGGTTCGCCCACGTTTAGGCTTTCCGGAGACTTTGAAGCGGATACGAGAGAATGGCTGGACAGCATTTCCGTCGACTGCGCGACTATGCTATGGGATATTGGCGCGAATGTCGGAGCCTATAGCTTGTATGCTGCCCTTCAGCGTAATATGCAGGTGTTGGCGTTCGAGCCTCAAGCCGCGTCTTATGCGTTGCTGAACGAGACCATAGAGCGTGTCGGAATAGACAGTAGAATCGTCGCGTATCAGATCGCCTTCGACTCAAACACAAAACTCGGAAGGCTGAACCAGGAGGATACTGGCTTCGGAGCCGGAATGCACGGCTTCAACACGGAGAAAGACCAGTTTGAGCACCCCATTGCGACGAAGTTCCGCCAAGGCGCAATCGGTTTTTCGGTGGATGATTTCGTGCAGCAATTTTCGCCGCCATTGCCGACACATGTAAAAATCGATGTGGATGGGCTGGAGCTGAGCATCTTGGAGGGGGGAGCAAAGACATTCTCCGCGCCATCCGTCCGGTCCATGATCGTCGAGCTTCAGGGCAGCGACGAGCGCCAGGCGGGGATCGTCCGGCTTATGGCCGAGTTGGGTTTCACGGCCGAGCCGAAGGCGTCGCCAAGCTATCGCAATATGATCTTCCGAAGGATGGACTAAGGCCACTATGGCGTATATCTGCTGGGTTATCGCAGAATTGAGAGGGGGAGGAGCCGAGAGGTCGGTTATCCGCAGTGTCAACGGGCTTTGCGAACGAGGACACTCTGTCGATCTGGTGCTATTCCAACCGACGAACGACTACTCGGACGGCATATCGGAGCGGGCATCGGTCTTTGTGTTGTCTCGGCGTCCCGATAGGTGGAGTCGGATAAGACGGCGGGCGTCTAACCTGTTTCGGAAGCAAAAAAAACGCTATCGTGAGTCCAGATTTTCGGATAGCACGCATTGGTCTACAGCGCGCTTGTCGCTCGTCCGATTGCCCTGCCTTTTATATCGTCTTGCAAGAATGCATCGCTGGCCGCTCCGGGACCTTGCCAGACGCCAGAGGCGGGCGGCCTTCATTCGGGCGCTTCGCCTCGGCCGGTATTTCGAGGAACGGAAGCCCGATGTCGCTTTTACCAATCTCGTAGCAGCGAACAAGGCGGGGTTCTTCGCGGCTGGGATGACACGCGATTGTCCGGAGATAATCCCGATTGCTCACAATACTGTTGAAAAACGGGAAACGGATCATTGTGTGTTTTCGGCAGCGTCCGGGGTAGTGGCAGTATCCCGTGGGGTATCAGAAAATCTTGCCACGGTGGTCGGTGTGCAGGCCGATAAAATCACGATGATATACAATCCCGTCTGCTCCCCAGATATAAGGATATTGGCAGAAAATGAGCCGGATCATCCTTGGTTTTCGGATGACGGACCTCCGGTTATTCTCGGTGTCGGGCGGCTGGTGTCGCAGAAAGACTTTTCTACGCTGATCGAGGCCTTCCGGCATGTCCGCGCAAATCGGCCCTACCGGCTGGTTATCCTTGGCGACGGTCCATTGCGCTCCACACTCGAAGCCCGCATAGCTAAGTTCGGTCTTGGCGATTGCGTATCCCTGCCGGGCTGGGTGGCGAACCCGTTCGCCTTCATGGCCCGCGCGGCGCTGTTCGTGCTCTCCTCGCGGCACGAAGGGCTCGGCAATGTTCTGGTGGAGGCGCTGGCCTGCGGCTGCCCGGCAGTCTCAACCGACTGCCCGGCCGGTCCGGCGGAAATCCTGGGGGACCCGACCCTGCTTGCCCCGGTCGGTGACGCGGAGGCGCTGGCCCGCATCATGCGGCGGGCGCTCGACGAGCCGGCGGACAAGGCCGCGCTCCGCGCCAAAGCGGCGCGGTTCTCGGTCGAACGCTCGATTGACGGCTATGAGACGCTGATAGCGGATGTTCTGGTTGGACGAACCAATCGGAGGCGGGAATGACGCCGTGTCATGCAGCGGCCGGATCGCCGGCCGATGCGGCCCTGGTGGCGCAACGAATGGACGTCAGCCCGGAGGATGTGTTTGCTTGTGCCCGGCGGCAACGGGACAGCGCGGAACATCCTTTCCGACGCGGACCAGCAACTGGGGATCGATTACGGAAGAGTGACAATTGAATTTGCAACCGTTCAACTCTAGCATCGGCCACGCTGCTGCCTCGGCAATAGGGCTCTCTGGTACCACATTCGGAGCGGTACGGCTCAGATCCCGCGGGCCGGGCGGCTCGTTTGTTTTGCACAGGAGACGGGGCTGTGGCAACCGCGGACCCGTCGCTGGTTGCCGGGAGTGTGGATGGAACCTTATACCGTCGCTTTGACGAGCTGCGGGCGCTTTGACCTTCTGGAGCGGACGCTCGGCTCCTTATTGCCGCGCCTGCAGGGTCCGGTCGCGAAGTTTGTGGTCACCGAGGACAGCGGTGATCCGGCCGTTCACGACGTGATCCGCCGCTTCTCGGGCAGCGGACTGAAATTCGAGGTGCTCGTCAACGAACAGCCGATCGGGCTCATCCGAAGCATCGACCGACTCTATTCCCGCATCGAGACCGAATGGGTCTTCCATTGCGAGGACGACTGGGAATTCTTCTCCGACGGATTCATCGAGCCCTCCTTTGCCGTCCTCAAGGAATCTGATCTCCACTCGATGGTTGGGCTCAGAATGGCCTCCGAATTCGCCCCCGGTTACATCGGACCACAGCTCACCACACACTCCGGCGTCGCATATCACGTTGCCGATCCTGCTGTGGCCCGGGCGTTTGCGGGCCTGTCCTTCAACCCGGGGTTGCGGCGCATGCGGGACTACAGGATCGTCGGACTCTATTCGGATTTCCGGGCCTGGGCCAGGGAATCCCGGGTGGCGCGATGCTATCTGGAACTCGGCTACCGGGTGGCCTATCTCGCGGAACCGGCCGTTCGGCATATCGGGGATGGACGCCATGTCCCCGACTTCGCCAAACCGCATGTCTTCCCCGATAGGTTCGTCCGCTCGATAAGAAAGCGGAGCGATCATCTGCGCTGGAAGTTCTACCCTCGTTCCAACCCCATGGTCCGCTCTCGTTGGCGCATGGAGGAAGCGAGACGGAACGGAGTGATTTCGAACCCGGACGCCGACGGCGGCGGTTCCGTCCGGGACGGATAGGCTGCAGCTTCCGTTAACTCTCCCGGTCGATTCGAACGACCATCCGCTCCGCGACCGCTGGCGTGTCCCGCTCTGTCGGGGCGGCGGCTGAACAGAACAGCCCGATACCCGGGCCCGGTTGCAGCCCGGTCGGGCTGGCGAGATTCATCATGCTGCCAGTATTCGTGATCCAACTCGACCGCCGCCTGGATCGCTGGGCGGCGATCTCCGGCAATTTGAGCGCGCTGGGCATTGTCTGCGAGCGGACCGGCGTGAGCACCCTGTTGCTCGGCGCGCTGCTTGGCCACCGATCGGCGTCATAAGCGATTGATCAGCGTTGGATCCTGAAGGATCAGGACCCGGCGCCTAACGACGGGCCCATCGTCCAGCTTCGTCCGGATCAGAACTGGCACCGGCCCGTTTCTGAAGCCAGTGCAAATCGCCTTGGAGCGATTTAATTCCGCGCCGCAGCCGATTTAGAGGTGCCCGTTCTCTGCTTCCGGAGTCTCCTCAGCCTCCGCCTGTAAAGAATGGCGTAGCGATACCAGCGGTAGTAGGACGCCACGACAGCGAAGAGGAAACCATAGCGACCCTCCAGCCAACGGCCGCGAACGACATAGCTACAGAGAAAGAAACAGGGCAGGCCCAGATACACCTTGAGCGTAATCAGCCAGGGCGGATTGGGATCCACGACCCGGGCCTGCCTGATGGCGTGATCCCTTTGCTTGCGCGAAAGGTGCCCGATATCCTCGAACGCATGGTCCAGGATCGGGCCGCGAAGGCGGCGGACACGGAGTCCCTGCGGGACGTGAAACTGGTCCTCGGCGCCATGGACGGGTAAGCGGACCTTGCGCCGATCGTAGAGCTTGACACTGCGTCGAGGCCGGGAGTTCTTCCAGATCCGGCCGGACGGATCGACGCAATGGACAGGAAGACGGAATGCATCGGCGGATGGCTCGCCGGCATGAAACAGGTCATGCATTTCCCGCGCCAGTTCTTCGGTGACGATTTCGCCGCTATCCAGATAGAGAAGCCAGTCGCGCCGACATGCGTCTTCTCCGGCGCGCGTCCGGTCTCGCGGGTCCGAACGCTTTCGTTCGATCACTCTTGCGCCCGCCGCCCTGGCCATTACGACCGTACGGTCTGTGGATCCGGAGTCAACCACCACGACCTCACGCGCAACACGCAACGCAGCCTGGACAGTCGCCTCAATCCGTGTCTCTTCATCGATAGGGCAAATGTAGCAGGATACGGGCGGCCGGGCCTCGTCAGTCTCTGATCGTCGCATGCTTCGTCTTCCCGGTAGCGGACAGGGCACTCAGCGCGATGCGAGGCACGGTCCCGGCCTGTGGAACCGCGCGACCAAAAGGATGTCCCGCGCGCCGGGCGGGAAAATGACTCTAGCCCGACCGGAGACAGTCCGATTCGGCGCGACCCGGAACCGGACAGATCGCTGAAGAATGGTTCAGTCGGGCGAGACAGAAGTCAACAGGAAGTCATGGGATGGGCGGAGGGTTCGAATGACGGTCACGCTCGCGCCGCTGTCGGCGAGGATGTGCAGACTTCGTCGCGCGCGAGATACCAGTCGATCGGCACAGCGTAGGCCCCAAGCATGCCGACCGCATCGCCGAGGCGGACACCGAGCCCGGCGAAGCCGGTCGCCGCCCTCTCCGCCATTTCCACCCCGTCGACAACGCTGTTGCCCAGCCTTGCCCAGCCGTCTGTCATCCCCTTCCGCCCCCCGTCTTCAATCCTTCCAGCGCTTGTGGAACCAGAGCCAGTCTTCCGGCGCGCTGCGGATATCGGCCTCCAGCCGCGCCGCGTAGCGCTGCACGATGCCGGCGTCGTCTTCCTCATAAGGCGGTTCGCAGAGTTTCTCGACCCGGCAGAGATAGCGGCCCCGCTCCGTCCGCCGGCAGGACAGGTAGTAGACCGGCCATCCGAGCGCGCGGCCGATGCGGTCCGGCCCAGCGAAGAAGGGCGTCTGTCGGCCACAAAACTCCACCTTGCGGCGCTCGGCAGAGCCCGGCCGCTGGTCGGCAACCAGAACGAGCACGCCGCTTTCCTGCCGACAGCGAAGCACAGTCCGGCGTACCTTCCGCAGCGGCACCAAGGTTCCGTCGAAGCGTGCCCCGATCGCCTCCAGCATGCGGTGCAGGATGTCTCCATGCGGCGGCTTGTAGACCACGAAGACCGGCGCAGGCACAGCGTCCGCCAGCGCGCCAACGGCCCAGAGCATATTGCCGTGATGGGCCGCCAGCACCAGCGCGCCGCCCTCGTCCAGCGCTTCCGCGCCTTCCAACCGGACACGGACGCCCAGCTGCGCCTTCGGAATGGACATGAGCCGGATCGACTCCATCGCCAGATCGGCGCTGGTGGCATAGAAGCGGCGCATCAGCGCCCGGAGTTCCACGTCGGGGAAGGCAGCGGCGAGGTTGCGTTCCGCCACGCGGCGCCGGCTCGGCACGAACGCGCGGGCAAGCGGGACCAGCAGGCGCCCGATCGGGTAGAGGCAGGCGAGCGGCAGGCGGCTGGCGATGCGCAAGGCGGCGAACAAAGCGGCTTACCCTGTCCTTTCCGGCCGTCCAGGCGCCGGGCGGGGCAGGATAGGGGCCGGAGCCCGCCGCGCAAGGGGCAGGGCTCCGCGCCCCGTCACATGCTCGGCGGGTCTCGTTCCTCCCGGTTCCCTCAACGCGCTGGCGGCGCCTGCGGCGCGAAGGCATGATGCGCAAAGTGCGGAGGCGTTATTCGCCACAACCGGCGCCATAATGCGGTCAATAGTCGTCACGCATCGTGTTGGTTCGGCGCGATCTCCTGATCCGCCAGTTCATGACAATTGCAGCAACGGCTCTTCATGATTATCGGCACTCAATAGCCGCGCCGAACAGCAGTGGAGTGGGCCTGGCCGTCCGGCCTTGAACGGCGAAACCCGACGTCTCAATCCAGCTTCCACCGCAGCATCAGGTCGTTGCGGACATGCCGGGCGATCCTGTCGGCCTGCCGCTGCAGGCCGTTGCCGCGTGAGTCGAACTGCTTTGCATCCAGTCGGAAGAGGCGGCCCAGGTTTCGCATGCGCCGGTGCGTTTCGGCTTTCTTGCTTTCATATTCCGGGTCGTCGAGGCCCATCACTTCGACGATATAGCGCGACGAATCCCCGAGCAGGTGGCGGTCGTCGGCGGGGTCGCAGCCCGGTCGAATAACGGTAAGGATGAAGTCGGGCCGGCAGGGGCCACCGACGGTCTCGATGTCGAAGAGCGGCTTTTCGAGGTCGAGGCGGACGGCGCCGCCTAGTGCGGTGCCCAGTCTCGCATTGTTCTCCAGGCTCCAGATCGCGGAGCGCAGCGCGGCCAAAGCGCGACGTTCATTGTGCGAGTCGACCGGGACCGGGCAGCGGGCCGACGCGATCGGCCGGGCGCAGGCCTCCAGACATACCCATCTCCCGGTCTCCGGGGACCGGCCCACCTCTCCGAGAAAGAGCCAGGGGCCCTCCACCCTGTTGCCCATCACGGTCGGGAAGACCGGGTCGGTCAGCACCCGGACATGGCCGAGATGCGGATGCGCCCGGTTGACCTCGCAGCCGGCGATGTCCCGCGCCATCCAGCACAGCCATGCGAACGGCGCGCCCTTCTTCGGCCACCCGGGTTCGAGCCGGGCCAGGACCTTCGCGACATGGCCCGATGCCCATGTCCCCGGGTCCGTGAACAGGAGATCGGCCGTCCCGATCTTCTTCGGGGTGCTCTCCGGGGAACGAAAGGTCCCGGCCGCGCGCCTGATCCCGGCAAGCCATTCCCCGGGGGACGCGAACCCTTCCGAGACGCTCAGCCTGTGCATGCTTGCGGCCTGCATCAGCCTGTGCAGATGGCCGGCCAGGCTCGAGCTCTGGCTGTCCGTGCCGGGCCCCGTCAACCGCCGCTGCGGCCCCTTGCCCGGATATTCCCCGTCCGCGCGCTCCCTGCCGTCCGCGACCGGCCGGAGCACGTCGCGAAAGACGATC
>MPNF01000017.1 GCA_002238885.1 Alphaproteobacteria bacterium bin95
CGGCTCTTCTTCCGACCTGAAAAATGTGTAGGACAGCGTGATCGTCCCGACATCGCGGACATTCGGGTCGTCCGCGATCTCCGGATCGACGAAGAACGAGACCGGCATGTCCGCGCTCTCGCCGGGGCCCAGGCGCTGCTCGGTGAAGCAGAAGCAGTCGATCTTGCTGAAATAGGCGCCCGCCTTGAGCGGCGTGACATTGAAGGTCGCCGCGCCGGTCACGGGTTCCTCGCCGAGGTTCTCCGCCCGGTAGAAGGCGAGCGCCGGCTCGCCGAGCCGGACCGTGACCGCGCGCTCGACCGGGCCGAAACGCCAGTCGAGGTCGGGCGCGATGTCGGCGTTGAAGCGAATCTCGATGCTGGGCGCGTCCGCAGCCGCCTGCGGCGCTTCCGCCGCTATGCCGGGCGTGCCACCGAAGCCGGTGACCTGGCAGAACAGCCGGTAGAGCGGGGCCGACGCCCAGGCGAGCGCGCCCATTGCCACCGGCACCGCCACGAGGGCGGCGGCAATGCGCCGGTTGCGGCGGCGGTCAGCCATGGCTCAGCCGCCTCCCATCCGCACCACGCTCACCGCATAGACGATGACGGCGAAGGCGAGCAGCACGACCAGCAGTACCCGGTTCTTGAAGCGCCGGCGGCGTTCTCTTTCGGAAAGATCCGCCATTCATAGCCCCAGGGCCCGGTCGGCGAGCATGGCGAAAAAGAGCGCCGCCAGATAGACGAGCGAGAAGCCGAACAGCGACCGCGCGCTTGCATCGTCGGCGCGCCGCCACACTGCAACCGCGCGGCGCAGGAACTCGACGCCGAGCAGGGCCGCCGCTGCGCCGTAAAGCCAGCCGAGTCCGCCCGCAAGCACGGGCGCGAGGCCGAGCGGCGCCAGCACCGCGCTGTAGATCACGATCTGCCGCCGGGTCTCCCTGGCTCCGGCTGTCACCGGCAGCATCGGCACGCCCGCGGCGGCGTAGTCGCCCGAGCGGGTGAGCGCGAGCGCCCAGAAATGCGGCGGCGTCCAGATGAACACGATCGCGAACAGGCAGAGCGGCGTCAGCGCAAGATCGCCCGTGACCGCGGCCCAGCCGATGACCGGCGGGAACGCGCCGGCCGCGCCGCCGATCACGATGTTCTGCGGCGTGCGGCGCTTCAGCCAGATGGTATAGACGAAGACATAGAAGGCGATGGTGAGCGCCAGCAGCCCGGCGGCGAGCCAGTTGACGGCCAGGCCCATCATGCCGACCGCGCCCGCCGACAACAGGATGCCGAAGGCGAGCGCATCGTCCGGCTCGATGAGACCCTGCGGCAGAGGCCGCGCGCGCGTGCGCTCCATTATCGCGTCGATGTCGCGGTCGTACCACATGTTCACCGCGCCCGAGGCCCCGGCCCCGGCAGCGATGCACAGCACGGCGACGGCCGCCAGCAGCGGATGCAGCGAGCCCGGCGCGATGGCCATGCCCACCAGCCCGGTGAACACGACCAGCGACATGACCCGCGGCTTCAGCAGCGCGAGATCGCCGCCCACGCTGGCGGTCGGCGCAAAGCCGGCGCCGACGCTGGCAGTCGGCGTAAAGCCGGCGGTTCCTGCTGTGGATGCGTCGCTCACGGGGACGGAAGAACCTCCGGCGCTGCGGGGAATCGGGGACGGGCGCTAATGCGCGTATTCGTCCTTGATCTCCGGGACTTCATCGAAGGTGTGGAACGCCGGCGGCGAGGGCACGGTCCACTCCAGCGTGGTAGCTCCCGGCCCCCAGTAATTCTCCGCCACCCGGCGCCCGCTGGTCAGCGTGTAGACCAGCAGCAGCACGAACAGGATCGCGCCGGCGAAGGAGAGATAGGCGCCGAAGGACGAGACCATGTTCCAGCCCGCATAGGCGTCCGGATAATCCGGGTAGCGGCGCGGCATCCCCTGCAGGCCGAGGAAATGCTGCGGGAAGAAGGTCAGGTTGACGCCGATGAAGGTGACCCAGAAATGCAGTTTGCCGATCCATTCCGGATATTGGCGCCCGCACATCTTGCCGAGCCAGTAATACATGCCTGCGAAGATGGCGAACACGGCGCCGAGCGACAGCACATAGTGGAAATGGGCAACCACATAGTAGGTGTCGTGCAGCGCCATATCGACGCCTGCATTGGCCAGCACCACGCCGGTCACGCCGCCCACGGTGAACAGGAAGATGAAGCCCAGCGCCCAGAGCATCGGCGTGTCGAAGCGCAGGGAGCCCCCCCACATGGTGGCGATCCAGGAGAAGATCTTGATGCCCGTCGGCACGGCGATGACCATCGTGGCAGCCGTGAAATAGGCCCGCGTGTCGACGTCCATGCCCACCGTGTACATGTGGTGCGCCCAGACGATGAAGCCGACGAAGCCGATGGCGACCATGGCGTAAGCCATGCCGAGATAGCCGAACACGGGCTTGCGCGAGAAGGTGGAGACGATCTGGCTCACGATGCCGAAGCCCGGCAGGATCATGATGTAGACCTCGGGATGGCCGAAGAACCAGAACAGGTGCTGGAACAGGATCGGGTCGCCGCCGCCTTCGTAGTTGAAGAAGGAGGTGCCGAAGTTCCGGTCGGTTAGCAGCATGGTGATGGCGCCGGCCAGCACGGGCAGCGACAGCAGCAGCAGGAAGGCGGTCACCAGGATCGACCACACGAACAGCGGCATCTTGTGCAGCGTCATGCCCGGCGCGCGCATGTTGAAGATCGTCGTGATGAAGTTGATCGCGCCCAGGATCGAGGATGCGCCGGCAAGGTGGAGCGCGAAGATCGCCATGTCCACCGACATGCCGGGATGGCCGATACTGGAGGAAAGCGGCGGATAGATCGTCCAGCCGGTGCCCGCGCCGATATCGAGCACGGCCGACAGCAGCAGCAGCGTGAAGGCCGGGGGGATCAGCCAGAAGCTGATATTGTTCATGCGCGGGAAGGCCATGTCGGGCGCGCCGATCATGATCGGCACGATCCAGTTGCCGAAGCCGCCGATCAGCGCCGGCATGACCACGAAGAACACCATGATCAGGCCGTGCGCGGTGATGAAGACGTTCCAGAGCTGGCCGTCCATCTGGCCGTCCGGGCCGACGAGCAGCTGCGCACCGGGCTCGGCGAGCTCCATGCGCATGATGACCGAGAAGGCGCTGCCGATCACACCGGCGACGATGGCGAACAGCAGGTAGAGCGTGCCGATGTCCTTGTGGTTGGTCGAGAAGAACCAACGCACGAAGAAGCCGGGTCGGTGGTCGTGATGGTCGTCGGCGGCATAGGCCATGGGACGGGCCCTCCGGCTTTCGTTCAGCGGGCGTCGGTGAGGCTGGCGACTCGGACCGGCGCCTCATCGGGCGGGGCGTCTCCGGCCTTTGCATATTCCTTGCGCGCGTTTTCCGCCCAGGCATCGAACTCTTCCTGGCTGACGGCGCGCACCTCGATCGGCATGTAGCCGTGGCCGGTGCCGCAAAGCTCCGAGCACTGGCCGTAATAGACGCCCTCCTTCTCGATCCGCATCCAGGTCTCGTTGATGCGGCCCGGCACATTGTCGAGCTTGACGCCCGCGGCCGGCAGCGCCCAGGCGTGGAGCACGTCGGAGGAGGTGAACAGCACCCGGATGTTCTTGTTCACCGGCACATAAACCGGGTTGTCCACCGAGAGCTGACGAACCTGGCCCTTGGAGGGGTCGATCTCCTCGTCCGGGATGATGTTGCTGTCGAACTCAAAATCGCCGTGGTCCGGATACTGGTAGGACCAGTACCACTGCCGCCCGATGGTCTTCAGCGTCATGTCGGCCTGCTCGATCCGGTCGTTCTCGTACATGATGCGGAAGGACGGGATCGCGATCAGCACCAGGATCACGGTCGGGATCGCCGTCCACAGCACCTCCACCAGCGTGTTGTGGGTGGTGCGCGTCGGCTCCGGGTTGCGCGACTCGCGGAAACGCCACATGGCGTAGCCCATCAACCCCACCACGAACAGCGTGATGACCGTGATGACCGGCATCAGGATCACGTCGTGGAACCAGGCGATATTGTGCATCGTCGGGGTAACGGCTTCCTGGAAGCCCAGGCCCCACGGCTCCGGCTGGCCTGCCGAGGCACTGCCGGCCGCCATGCCGGCAAGCAGGACTGCGGCGCCGAACGCGGCGAATTTGTGCATGGTCGATGGTCCTCGAACGTCCTCGACTGGGCCTGTCATAGCCCGGAATGCGGGCCTTGTAGAGACCGCCTCGACAATAAGAGCCGCAGGCCGTGCATATTATGCGACCCGTTGTCCCAAGTTTTCCCCCATTGTTGTAGAATCGTCCCTACCGCCAACCGCCGCAACCCCGCCGAAGGAGCGCCGCAACCCCATGACATCCGCCCCGTCCCCCGCCCTTTCCCGTCCCGCCGCGCTGGAGGAGACGGAGGCCGTATTCTTCGACCGCGCGGGCCTCGACCGGGACGCCGCCGGGCGCATCCTCGACGACGCGCTGAACGGCGCGGACGACGGCGAGCTCTACCTGCAATATGCCGTCTCGGAGGGCCTGACCCTCGACGACGGCCGCCTGGCCGGCGCCACCTACGACATCTCCCAGGGTTTCGGACTGCGCGCCGTCGCCGGGGAGACGACCGGCTATGCCCATGCCGCGAGCCTCGACGAGCCGGCGCTCCGCCGCGCGGCCGAAGCCGTAAGCGCGGTCTCCTCGGGGCATGGCGGCACGCTGGCGCTGCCACCGGCCGCGGCCAACCGGCGGCTCTACGGCCCGGAGAACCCGCTGGACGGCCCCGATTTCGCCGAGAAGGCGGCGCTGCTCGGGCGCATCGACGCCTATGCGCGCGCCGCCGATCCCCGTGTGGTGCAGGTGACGGCGTCGGTGGCGGGCACCTGGCAGGCGGTCCGCATCCAGCGCGCCGGCGGCGAGGCGGCCGCGGACATCCGCCCGCTGGTGCGCGTCAATGTGCAGATCGCCGTCAGCGCGCCGGACGGGCGGGTGGAGACCGGCAGCCACGGCTGCGGCGGCCGGGTCGGCTTCGCGGCGTTCCTGGAGGAGGCGGCCTGGAAGGCGCATGTGGACGAGGCGCTCCGCCAGGCGCTGGTCAAGATCGATGCGCGCCCCGCGCCTGCCGGCGAGATGAGCGTCGTGCTCGGCCCCGGCTGGCCCGGCGTCATGCTGCACGAGGCGGTCGGCCACGGCCTCGAGGGCGACTTCAACCGCAAGGGCACCAGCGCGTTTGCCGGCCTGGTCGGCGAGCGGGTGGCCGCGCCGGGCGTGACCGTAGTGGACGATGGCGGGATCGAGGACCGGCGCGGCTCGCTCACCGTCGATGACGAGGGCACGCCGACGGCGCGCAACGTGCTGATCGAGGACGGCATCCTGAAGGGCTTCCTGCAGGACCGGCTGAACGCGCGGCTGATGGGCGTGGCGCCCACCGGCAACGGGCGGCGCGAGTCCTTTGCGCATGCGCCGCTGCCGCGCATGACCAACACCTTCATGCTGGCCGGCGAGCGCGACCCGGAGGAGGTGATCGCGTCCGTGGACCGGGGCCTCTTCGCGGTGCAGTTCGGCGGCGGGCAGGTGGATGTGACCAACGGCAAGTTCGTCTTCTCCGCCACCGAGGCCTATCTGATCGAGGACGGGAAGGTGACGGCCCCGGTGCGCGGCGCGACCTTGATCGGCAACGGCCCCGACGCGCTCACCCGCGTCTCGATGATCGGCAACGACCTCAAGCTCGACGACGGCGTCGGCACCTGCGGCAAGGCCGGCCAGTCCGTCCCCGTCGGCGTCGGCCAGCCCACGCTGCGCATAGACGCCATGACCGTCGGCGGCATGGCGGGGTAACCCTCAACCGCGTGCCTGCGGTTCCGTCGTCCTTGGAACCGCAGGCCGAAATACGGTTGCGCCCGGGTTGACGGCCTTCCCGGACAGGTTGCCCGAACCCTACCAGCGCGCCGTCATCTCGAAGGCGATGCCGTGCTCCGGATTGCCCTTCCCGCCGGCGTCTTCCGTCCGCGTTCCGTGCAACCCGAGCTCGAGAGGCAGGGAACCGGGCTGCGCCGATGCCAACCGCCATGACAGGCTGTATTGGCGCCTTGAGCCCGAAAGACCCAGGCCGATCTCCGGCACCGACGTGAAGCTGTTCCCCAGCGCCGCCAGTCCGAAACCGAACCTGACCTCGGTGCGCTGCGATCGGTGCGCGCCGACGCGGCCGTCGGGATACTGTGCCGACAGGATCCCTGGCCGCGACAGGAGCGCGCCCGCGCCGCCCGTAACGGAAGGGGCTATCGACTGCCGGAACACCAGCCTCGGTCCGCGTTCCGAAACGGGTTCCGGGTCCCAGGTAACGGAGCCCCAGTAGCTCTCTTCCCGGAAGTCCTCGTCGTCATGAGCGACAAGCCGGCGCGTTCCCAGTTCAACGGCAAGTCCGCTTCCCCGGTTCGACCAGGTAAGGCCGGCTCCCATCTCCGCGCCGAAGCCGGTCTCGGCGTCGCCGCCGTCCTTGCGCAAACCGGCCTCCAGTCGCGGAACCACCGCATTGGCGCTGTCTCCGAGACCCAGCCACGCGGCCTCGAGCCCGATGCGGAAACGGGACACGCCGGCCTTCGCCGCCGCGACGCTGCCCGCCACCGCCTCGGAGTCCGAGCTTGCGAACAGGGCGTCGGTCGTGGCCGCAAGTTCCATCCCGCCGCTTTCGGGCGCCTTCTTCAAGACGCCGTGCAAGCCGGCGGCCGCCATGCTGAAGTCCAGATCGGCTCTTGCCAGCGGCCCCGGTTTTTCCGGCGTCAGGGCAAGATCGCCGCGACCGTGGCCGGCGACCCCCCAAAGCGCGATCCGGTCGTTCAGTGCGTAACGCCCGTAGGGATAGACGCCGACAATGCTCGATTCGGTCTTGACCTGGCGGGCGCCGCTGTGGCCGCCCGTGCCGCGCGAACGGGCGGACAGTACGCCGGCCGTCCAGCCGGGCCCCGACCAGTCGACGCCGAGCATGACGCTTTCGACCTCGCCACGATGGCTGAGAACGCGGTCTTGCCCATCGAACCGGGTAACCGCGCCCCGGCCCCACACCGCGACCGATCCGCCTTCCGCTGTCTCGCCCGCTACCGAGAACGACGTTCCGAGAAGCGCATCGCGGGATAGGACCGATCGCCCTTCGAAAGCCGGCCCGCGGCCCTTGCGCATCTTCGTCGCCGGTACTGCGCCGACCCGTTCGTTCGCGAGCGTCATCCGGACCCCCTGGGTCCCCGGCGCCCGAAAACGCCCCTGCACCGCCTCGACCACCTGTTCCGCGACTGTGCGTCCGAAACGCGCGAGCCAGGCCTTCGGCAAAGGATCGGAGTTGCGAATGGTTCCGATTGCACGGGAATTTTCGATGACGAGGCTCGGCCACCGACCTCCGTCCCCGGTTACCAGTCGCGCATTGCTGAGTTCGACGAACAGCGTTTCGCCGTCATCGTCGATATCGTCGTCGTAGATCTGCACACCGGCAAGGGCGGACGTCGTTCCGGCCGGGATAAAGACCGTATACCACTCGTGGCGATAGTCTGCGCCGACGGTAGCGGTCCCGCCCGGAACGGTTTTGATATCGACCACAACCAACCGGTCCGACGGCTCGGAGAGGCTGACCTCGAAGGAGATATCCCTGCTGGCGTTACCTTCATCCGCGGTTGCGTCGGCGATGGAGACGGTAGGATAATTCCCGCTCGCAACAGGTACATCGTCGTTGTCGTCGACTCGCGCCGTCACGGTTACCGGAGCCAGGCCGTCATAGCCGCCGCGTCGCGGTGTGAAGGTGAAGACCGTTGTCTCGTCCGTGGTGTCGTCGTCCTCGCGAGCCCGCAGCCAGATGGACTGCGGCTGGTCCCAGTTCTCCGTGGTGAATCTCATGCGCAGCCTGTCCACCGCGAACCCGTCCGCCGAACTCCGCGAAATGCGGACCGCTACCGTGCGCTTCGGTCGGCTCTTCAGCGCCACCGAGATCTTCCCCCGCTCGCCTTCTTCGAGGGTGAGGTCCGTCGGGCTGATGACCAGGCCCCGCTCCGCGGCATGGCCCTCATAGTCTTCGACCCGCGCTGTCGCGGTCACCGGGGCCACGCCTCTATAGTCGCCGCCTCGCGGGGTGAAGGTGAAGACCGTCGTCTCGTCCGTGGCGTCGTCGTCGAAGCGGGCCCGCAGCCAGACCGACTGCGGCCGGTCCCAGGTCTCCGTCGTGAAATGCATGCGCTGCGTGTCCATTGCAAACCCGTCCGCCGAGTCCCGCGAAATGCGAACCGTTACAGGGCCCGTCGGCTTGGTCTTCAACACCACCGAAATCTTGCCCTTCCCACCTTCCTCGATGGTGAGGTCCGTCGGGCTGACGACCAGCCCCCGCTCTCCGGGTTCGATCCCGGCGAGCGCCATTGTCGGCGCTGCAAGCATCGCAGCGAGAAACGCCGCTGCTGCAAACCGGGCGCCGGGGAAGGCTCTCCGGCAACCCGGTCGGCCGGGACCGGTCCTGCGCACTGCCTCCGGCGGCCCTGCCGCTCTGCCGAGAGTATTCCAGGGCCATTCCTGCTTCTGTCGTGGGAACATGGTGCCTCCGCTCCTGAACAAGCGGCGGCATCCGTGGGGACCCCGTCATGGCCTCTCTGCCGGACGGCATCGATCCCGGAACCGCCGCGACCGAGGCACTCCCAATAACAATGAGCCGGAGCGAAAAGTCATGCCGTTTCAGAAAGCTCCATGCTCCGAACGCACCGGCGCCGCCGTGAGCGCTCGGAAAGGAAATCGGGAGGGTATAGTCGCAACCGCCGGACCGGTTTCCGGTACGAGGGTGCGGCGCATGAGGGGAGCGGATAAATGAACGACACTGCGAGCGTCGGCAGCTTCGACTATGTCATCGTCGGCGGGGGCTCGGCGGGGTGCGTGCTGGCGAACCGGCTATCGGAGGACGCGCGCAACCGGGTGCTGCTGCTGGAGGCCGGCGGCCGGGACAACTATATCTGGATCCGGATTCCGGTCGGCTACCTCTACACCCAGAACAACCCGCGCACCGACTGGTGCTTCGCCACCGAGGCGGAGCCGGGCCTGAACGGGCGCACGGTCCCCTACCCGCGCGGCCGGGGGCTCGGCGGCTCCTCGTCGATCAACGGCATGGTCTATATGCGCGGCCAGGCCCGCGACTATGACGGCTGGGCGCAGATGGGCAATCGCGGCTGGTCCTGGGACGATGTGCTGCCCTGGTTCAGGAAGTCAGAATACCATTTCGGCCCGCCGGACGAGTTCCACGGCACCGGCGGCGAGTGGCGCGTGGAGCAGCCGCGCGTCGGCTGGGAAATCCTCGACGCCTTCCAGCGCGCCTGCGCCGACATCGGCCTGCACCCCACGCCCGATTTCAACGACGGCGACAATGAGGGCACCGGCAAGTTCGTGGTCAACCAGCGCAGCGGCACCCGCTGGAACACCGCGCGCGGCTTCCTGAAGCCGGCGCAGCGCCGCCCGAATCTGACCGTGCTGACCGGCGCCCGCGCGCAGCGCATCCTGTTCGACGGCCCGCGCGCGTCCGGCCTCGAGTTCCGCCGCAAGGGCCGCGCGGCCAGGGCGGAGGTCGCGGGCGAGCTCATCCTGGCGGCGGGCGCCATCGGCTCGCCGCATCTGCTCCAGGTCTCCGGCGTCGGGCCGGGCGCGCTGCTGCAGGAGAGCGGCGTGGCGGTGCACCGCGAGCTATCGGGCGTCGGCGGCAACCTCCAGGACCACATGCAGATCCGCATGGCCTTCCGGGTCTCGGGCGTGGAGACGCTCAACCGGCGCGCGAACAGCCTCTGGGGCCGGCTCGGCATGGGGCTCGAATATGTGCTCTTCCGGCGCGGGCCGCTCACCATGGCGCCGAGCCAGCTCGGCGCGTTCGCGAAGTCCGATCCCTCCCGCGAGACCGCGAACGTGCAATATCACGTGCAGCCGCTCTCGCTGGACCGGTTCGGAGAGCCGCTGCACACCTTCCCCGCCTTCACCGCCTCGCCCTGCAATCTGAGGCCGGAGAGCCGGGGGTGGGTCACGCTGAAATCCCCGGACCCGGAAGAACCGCCCGCGATCCGGCCCAATTATCTCTCGACGCCCGGCGACCGCCAGGTGGCAATCGATATGGTGAGGCTGACGCGGCGCATCGTGGCCGCGCCGTCGCTCAAGCCCTATGCGCCCGAGGAGTTCGTGCCGGGCCCGTCTTTCGAGACAGACGAGGAGCTGGCCCGCGCCGCCGCCGACCTCGGCACCACCACCTACCACCCGGTCGGCACCTGCAAGATGGGCAGCGACAGCGAAGCGGTCGTCACCGACCGGCTGAAGGTCCACGGCCTGGAGAACCTCCGCGTCATAGACGCCTCGGTCATGCCCGCGATCCCCTCCGGCAACACCAACAGCCCCACCATCATGATCGCCGAAAAAGGTGCGGCCATGGCGCTGGAGGACGCGCGGGGGTAACGCGGCGGCCAGCCCGCGTCAGGGCCAGAGAGCGTTGAGCGGGAAAGTCACGGCCTCGAAGGGCGGGAGGGACACCGGCTCGTCGTCCCGCGCCGCGCCGGCAGGCGTCCACGCGCCGCCATCGAGCGCAAAGGCCTCCAGTGTCCGCGCCGCCGGATCGACAAACCAGAGATGGCCGACGCCCTCCCGCGCATAGATCGGGCGTTTCCCTTCAAGGTCCAGTTTCCGCGTCGAGGGGGAAAGAACTTCGCACACCCAGTCGGGAGCCAGGGTCAGGTAAGCCTCGTCCGGCGGCTCGGGCATCCGCTCGCGGCGCCAGCCGGCGAGGTCCGGAACCAGGATGTCCTCGCCAAAATGAAGCTCCGGCTCATCGACGATCCACCAGCCGCCCGGTCCACCCCGACCCCGCTGGAAGGGGCCGCCGATTTCCATGCCGAGCGAGGAGCCGGCTATGGCGTGGCGAAAGGCCGGCCGCGGCTGCATGTGCAGCGCGCCCCGGACGATCTCGGCCACCATATGCGCCGGCGCGTCCCGCACGTCCCGGTAGGTCGCCTTGCGGGCCGGCCGCTTCCGGCGCAAGGCCGCGTCTGCGCTCATGCCGTCCTCTCCGGTTCCCGCTTCCGCCCCATGCTACGCCCGCCCGCCGGCCGTGTCACGGCTGGCACGGCTGGCGGGCGGGGCGCAGTGATGGCGTCGAAGGTTGGCGCTCTTCTTGGTAATCGAGACTTCTGACGGCGGCCACTCCGCGCTCTGCATCGGCAGTGCGGCGGGACGCCGATGGTCACTGTTTATCCAATGACCGCTAGAGGTCTAAAATCTCCATAATCGCTTTCGAACATTTGTCGGTGATATCGCAGATATTCGGGATTTGGCCGTTCTCCCGGAATCTTCGGTACACGAATTACGCCGCTCGGGCGGAAGAGCGGCCTAATCTTGTCGGGCAGACGTCCCGGAGATTCCATGATTCGATAGTCATCGCCGACGGCAAGTATTCCGCGGTCAAACAGCCAATGCACAGTCTTCGACAACGCAAGCCCATTGCGGACACTGTCGTTACCCTGATGGTTATGACCTACGGGCACGATATGCGCGGCATCGACTTCCGCTCGGTTGCCGCCATTCAGGATTCTCAGGTCTGTAAAGGCACAGCAAGAATCATAGGTGCGCAAAACAGCTGCCCTGAACAGCGGATCACGGACCTTCCGATTCCCTGTATGGGGTATAACTGTGCGGTAGAACGACGTCGACTCAGACAGATCCGCCAGATCGGAAACCACAAGATGCTCGGGAACCCTTAGGCCAGCATCCCAAATGGAGTGAAAGTCAGCGGCATCAATGCGACGCACGGCCCGTTGTCGAAGCCCCGCATTCGTGGAGCCGTCTGGTTGCTGTAGCCGGCCTTCGTAATGCGTGCCGTCCAAACGCCAAAACGGCACAAGCTCCGGGAAGTCGAGATAGTCCGTGATCCGGGCATAAGAACGGTCTGGGTCTGCCGGGTCTGGGTCAATACGGTCGATGCGCGCTGCAGCAAAATAGACGTGCCGACCAGGAGTTCTTGCGCTCTTGCCCTGTGGCTCGAAATAAGCGACCCATTCTCCTATCGCCTCCTTCATAGCCTTCAGATAGGGCCGATTAGGAAAGTGGTAGTGCCTCTCAGGCTGGTCATTGTACTTTGAGTTGGACTTGTGAAGCAGCACGAGATTGGTCAACGAAGACATCCCCTTTTTGTGGCTTGCACCGCGACAGAATTCTAGCTCCCCACCCACAGGCAAGATCGGGCACTAAGATATCCCTGCTGAAAGGGAATTTCGGCTCTAAATGTTCGACCGGCCGCCCGATCGGCCCCCGCCCTGCTGAAAGAGGTTACCAAGTTCCGTGCCGAGCGTGGAGTTGGCGACAGCCTGGCGAACGGCTGGCAGTGGTTGCAGGCGCGCGCGCCGCGACCTCCGCCAACATATGCAACGGTGCGTCCAGCACATCCTGGTAGATCGCCGTGCAGGCCGGCCGCGTTCGCCGCAAGGCCACGCCAGCGCTCATGCCACGCTCTCCGCTCCCCAATTTCTCACCATGCTACGTTCAGGCGGTGGTGCTGTCACGGTGGCGGGCAACCGAGACGCCTGCGGCCATGGCCGAGTGCGATGAGATCGTGAAGGCCGGCAGGGCGTGCTTCGCCTCGGCCGTAGACATGTTCGAGGTCCTCGAAGAAGCCGGTCGTCCGGGAGATGAAGACAGGTAATTTTTCCCGAATAATCAATCTCATGACAGAAACACGCAAGAAATTCTGAGGGGAAGCCTTGCATTTCGGCCAGGCATCACTAGAATATACAGGGAACAATCTTGGAAGAGGCATCCGCGCGGGCCGCTTCCCCTCGCGTCGGCGCCGGCGCGGAAAAGCCCCGTTTCGGCAAACGGGCGAAGTGTGCCCCGTGTTTGGCTCGCGCGCGCGGGCACAGGCGCAATCAGGCGCGCGAACCGCGCCGCCGCGAAACGCGCGGACGGGCGCGCGGACACCGGCGCGCATTACGCGCGAATCAGGGTCCCGCGGCGGCGGGGGAGAACGGAGCGAAGACGGACGGAAAGGAGAGGCCATGGCGAAAACGGGAAGGCGGAGAAACCGGACGGAAAGCCCGAAGCACGGGCTGCCAGCCGCCGGACCATGACAGAACACGACACATCATGACATCGCGGGGGCTCCGCATGACGAAACATGACACTTCATGACACATCGGCAGGGGTCCTGCCGGACCGTGGCCAGGGGTCAGTGGATAGTGGACAGCAGGAGAGCCGAGACAACGGCCAATAACCGCTACCCGCAGGCGAGGTTCTCCGGCAGGGTTTCCGGTTTCACATGCGGGCCGCAGACGGTGTGGATGACGCCGTCCGGCACGAAGGCGAGGAAGGCGAAGGCGAAGGTCACGTCGTGGACAGCATCCACCAGCCCGCCGCCGGCGGCGCGGCGCTGCACGGTGACATTGCCGATGTCCCGGCCCTCGGCGATCACGCCCTTGTCGAGCGCCGAGTTCTGGCCCGGCGCCCATTCCAGCACCAGGTCGCCTGCCTCGATGCGCTTCTCCTGCTTCAGCAGGTCCACCGTCCAGGCGCGCTTGCCGACCATGGCGACGCGCGCCAGCGGCGGCACCGCCGCCAGCTGGTATTCGCCCCGGAAGAGGAACGGCCAGTGCGCGCCGTCATAGCCGGCGTAAGGGTTGGAGCCGTAGCTGCGGAACGCCGGGTCGTTCGGCATCAGCACCTCCCCGCCCGGCCCGCCGGCGGCGAAGCGCTCGAAGCTCTCGACGCGCGAGGGCAGCATGGCGAGCCGCTCGCCGGTCAGCTCCCCCACCATCGCCTCGCCCAGGAACTGCTGCCACCAGCTCTCCGTCTGCCGGTCCCACATCACGAGGTCGGAGAAGCGCAGGAGCCCCGTCGTGCCGAAGTCCAGTACCCGGCCCGCGACCCGCCGGTCGAACACCAGCGCCGCATCGCAGAGCGGGCAATAGGTCACCGCCACGGGCCGGCCCGCAATCGTGTCGTTCACGATCTCGTGCCAGATCAGCACCGCCAGCGGATAGGCGCGCCGCGCTCCGTCCACCGTCAGCGAAATCACCGGCTCCGTCGGCGCGATAAGCTTCTCCGCCTCGGCGACGGAGACGAACACCGGATCGTCGATGGGCGGGATCTGGTCGCGCGCGACGCCGCCCGAGGCGATCTCCTCGAAGGGCACGGTATGGCGGCTGAAATCGGTGTTGGGCCAGGCATTGCGGAAGTGCTCGACGCGGGCATCCGACGCAAAGGCCGGAGCCGCGGCGAGGACGAGCAGGGCGAGGCCGGCAAGAATGCGCATGGGAACCGGACTCCCGGTTGGCGGGGACTGCGGCGAATATGGCGTTTCGCCGGTCGCCCGCCAAGACTAGAACCGGTTGTTCATCCGTGACGCGGGGAAGCAGGAGGCGCCGGCGGGCATGGCGGAAAAGGTGGAATGCGTCGTCATCGGCGCGGGCGCGGTCGGGCTCGCCTGCGCCAGGCGGCTCGCCATGGCCGGGCTGGAAGTGGTGGTCCTGGAAGCCGCCGAGGCCATCGGCACGGAGACCAGCTCGCGCAACAGCGAGGTCATCCATGCCGGCATCTACTATCCGGCCGGCAGCTTCAAGGCGCGGGCCTGCGTCGGGGGCAAGCATTTCCTCTACGACTATTGCGGCGAACGCGGCCTGCCCCACAAGCGGATCGGCAAGCTGATCGTGGCGTCCGACGAGAGCCGCGTCCCGGAACTGGAGGCGTTGCAGGCGCGCGCGGCCGCCAACGGCGTGCCCGACCTGGAGCTGCTGACCGGCGCGGAGGTGCGCGCGCTGGAGCCGGCGGTGCGCGCCGAGGCGGGCCTGCTCTCGCCCTCCACCGGGATCATCGACAGCCATGCGCTGATGCTGGCCTTCCAGGGCGATGCGGAGGAGGCCGGCGCGATGATCGCCTTCCACGCCCCGGTCGCGAGCGGCCGCGCGCTGGAAGACGGCATCGAGCTCGAAGTCGGCGGCGCGGAGCCGATGACGCTCGCCGCCGGGCTGGTCGTCAACAGCGCCGGGCTGGCCGCACCGGAAGTCGCGCGCCGGATCGACGGGCTCGACACCCGGCATATCCCGCAGGCCCGGTTCGCCAAGGGCAACTATTTCTCCGTCGCCGGCCGCCAGCCCTTCCGCCGCCTCGTCTATCCGATGCCGGAGGCCTCCGTGCTGGGGGTACACGTCACGCTCGATCTGGCAGGCCAGTGCAAGTTCGGGCCCGATCTCGAATGGCTGGAGACGCCTGAATACGACGTGGACCCGGCCCGCGCCGAGCGCTTCTACGACGCCGTCCGGCGCTACTATCCGGCGCTTGCGGACGGCGCGCTGCAACCGGCCTATGCCGGCATCCGCCCGAAAATCCACGGCCCCGGCGAGCCTCAGCCCGACTTCCTGCTGCAAGGGCCGGAGACGCACGGGGTTCCGGGCCTCGTCAACCTCTTCGGCATCGAGTCGCCCGGCCTCACAGCGTCGCCTGCCATCGCCGACGAGGTCGCCCGCCTGGCCGGAGCCGCATGATGCGCCCCGCCCCGCCGTGACGCCGGCCGCGCCCTCCCCCGCCCCGCCCTCGCCGGCCCCGCCCTCACCGGCATTGCGCGGCATCGGCTTTGCGGTGCTGGCCGGGGCCTGTTTCGTTTGCATGCAGGCCGCCGCCAAGGCGGGCACGGAGGCGGGCTACCCGGCGGTGCAGGTCGTCTGGGCGCG
>MPNF01000018.1 GCA_002238885.1 Alphaproteobacteria bacterium bin95
CGCCTCGAATGACGGCTGAACGCCACGGAGGGCCGAAAGAAAGCCATGAATCTCAGTAGGAGCATAGCTCAATTGGTAGAGCACCGGTCTCCAAAACCGGGGGTTGCGGGTTCGAGTCCTGCTGCTCCTGCCATCTGAGGCGGCCATGGCGCGAACCAGCCCCGGCGCTTTCATCCGCCAGGTCCGCCAGGAGGCGGCCAAGGTCACCTGGCCGAGCCGCAAGGAAACCGGCGTCTCCACGGCCATGGTGTTCGTCATGGTGACGCTGGCGGCGCTGTTCTTCTTCGTCGTGGACCAGGCTCTGGCCTGGATCGTGCGCGTCGTTCTCGGGCTCGGGGGTTAGCGCCGTGACTGCGCGCTGGTACGTCATCCATGTCCACTCGGGCTCCGAGCAGAAAGTCGCTACGGCGATCCGCGAACAGGCGGACCGGCAGGGCGTGGGCACGCTGATCGAGGAAATCAGCGTGCCGATGGAAAAGGTCGCAGAGGTCCGGCGGGGACGGCGCGTGACCGGGGAGCGCAAATTCTTCCCCGGCTATGTGCTCATCAGGATGGAAACGCAACAAAACCCCGATCTGCCGGAGCGCGGCGGCAGCCGTCCGGACGACCGTGTCTGGCACCTGGTCAAGAACACGCCGAAGGTCACGGGTTTTCTCGGCGGCGGCGGCAATCGGCCGATCCCGATCTCCGAATCCGAGGCCAACCGCATTCTCTACCAGGTGACCGAAGGGGTCGAACGACCGCGCCCGTCGGTGATCTACGATATCGGTGAGCAGGTCCGGGTCTCCGACGGCCCGTTCACCTCCTTCACCGGCGTGGTGGAGGAAGTCGACGAGGAACGCGCGCGGCTCAAGGTTTCGGTGTCGATTTTCGGGCGTGCGACGCCCGTCGATCTCGAATATTCGCAGGTGGAAAAAACCTGACCGCACGCAGCAACGAGGAACAGGCGGGAGGCCGACCCCGGCCGTGACCGCCGGCGGCCGCAGCGCCGCCTTATCTGGGGAGCCGAAATGGCAAAGAAAATCAGCGGCTACATCAAGCTGCAGGTTCCGGCGGGCCAGGCCACGCCGCAGCCGCCCATCGGTCCGGTGCTGGGACAGCGCGGACTGAACATCATGGAGTTCTGCAAGGCGTTCAACGCCGCAACGCAGGCCCAGGAGCAGGGGGTGCCGATTCCGACGGTCATCACCGTGTATGCCGACAAGTCCTTCAGCTTCTCGATGAAGACGCCGCCGGCAAGCTTCCTCTTGCGGCGCGCGGCAGGTCTGGACAAGGGAAGCCAGACGCCGGGCCGGGAAACCGCAGGCCAGGTCACGCGGGCGCAGCTGCGCGAGATCGCAGAGACGAAGATGGAGGACCTGAACGCCAACGACGTCGAGGCTGCGGTCGTCATGCTCGCGGGATCGGCCCGGTCCATGGGCCTCGAAGTGACGGAGGGCTGAGGCGATGGCGAGCCGCAAGGGCAAGCGGATGCGGGCCGGCTGGGACGGCGTCGACCGCGTCGTCGAGCACGACCTTACCGAAGCGGTGCGTCTGGTCCGGGATCGGGCCCGCGCCAAGTTCGACGAAACGGTCGATATCGCGATCAATCTCGGTGTCGATCCGCGCCATGCGGACCAGATGGTGCGCGGGGTTTGCGATCTGCCGCACGGTACCGGCAAGCCGGTGCGGGTGGCGGTGTTTGCGCGCGGCGCGAAGGCCGACGAGGCCCGCGAGGCGGGTGCCGATGTGGTGGGCGCGGAAGACCTCGCCGAAACGATAGGCGGCGGCGAGATCGCGTTCGACCGCGCTATCGCCACGCCGGATACCATGCCGGTTGTGGGCCGGCTCGGCCGCATTCTGGGCCCCCGTGGCCTGATGCCGAACCCGCGGCTCGGCACCGTGACGATGGATGTCGCGGAAGCGGTCCGCGCCGCCAAGGGCGGACAGGTGCAGTTCCGGGTCGAGCGGGCCGGAATCGTGCATGCCGGCATCGGCAAGGCGAGCTTCGAGCAGGAGGCGCTGGAAGGCAACGCCCGCGCTTTCTTCGATGCCATAGTGCGCGCCAAGCCGTCCGGCGCCAAGGGAACCTATATCAGGCGCGTCACGCTCAGCTCCACAATGGGGCCCGGCGTGCGCGTGGATGCAAGCGCTCTCGGCGGAGCGGGCTGAGCCGCCCGGTCCGCCGAAAGAATGCCTGTCCGAGACCGTCGGCGTCCGCGCCTGCTTGCAGGCCGGACTTAAAGCGCAAGCGCCGGCGCTAGACGGGAGGAAGACGCCGGGCGACCGGCGTCCGCTTCCGGGACAGGGTCCGATACAGCCCGTGAGGGCTGGTCAACACGAACCGGGGCGCAAGCCCCACCCAGGAGAGGACCCCTTGCTGAAGAAGCAGAAAGAGGAATTGGTCCGGAACATGACCGAGAGCTTCGGCAACGCCGAACTCATGGTCGTCACCCGACATTCCGGACTCACGGTGGCCGAGATGACCGACCTGCGCAGGCGCATGCGTGCGGCGGGGGTGAATTTTCGGGTCACCAAGAACCGGCTGGTAAAGCGCGCGCTGGAAAAGACTTCCTTCGCCGATATCCAGCCCCTGTTCTCAGGTCCCACGGCGGTGGCCTTCTCGGCCGACCCGGTGGCGGCGGCCAAGGTGGCCGTCGACTATGCCGGCGAGAACGGCAAGCTCTCCGTGCTGGGCGGCATGCTCGGCGCCGAGACGCTGGACCAGGCGGGGGTGGATGCGCTCGCGAAACTTCCGTCGCTCGATGAGTTGCGCGGAAAGATCGTGGGACTGTTGCAGGCGCCGGGAAGCAAGATTGCGCGCCTGCTCGGGGAGCCCGGCGCGCAGCTTGCGCGCGTCTTCTCCGCCCACGGCGATTCGGGCTGACCGCCCGCAGCCGGCCGACCAAAGCACGAACCGGAAAGCGAACCAGGAGTAACAACAGATGGCCGATCTACAGAAGCTCGTAGACGAACTCTCCGAACTGACCGTCATCCAGGCGGCGGAACTGTCGAAAATGCTCGAAGAGAAGTGGGGCGTATCCGCCGCCGCACCGGTCGCGATGGCCGCGGCGCCGAACGGCGAAGCCGCAGCCGCCGTCGAGGAGCAGACCGAATTCGATGTCATCCTGGCATCCTTCGGCGAAAAGAAGATCAATGTGATCAAGGAAATCCGGGCCATTACCGGCCTCGGCCTGAAGGAGGCCAAGGACCTGGTCGAGTCCGCGCCGAAATCCGTCAAGGAAGGCGTGAGCAAGGATGAGGGCGAGGAGTTGAAGGCGAAACTCGAAGGCGCCGGCGCGACGGTAGAATTGAAGTAGCCGGATTGACCGGCCGAATGGACGCCGGCCCGGATTCCGGGCCGGACATGACGAGCAGGCGCGGCTGCGGGCCCGGAAGACGGGCGCGCGGCTTCGCTGCCGTTTGCCATTTTCGTGCCGCAACCCAGTTTAACAATGGTCTTGTCGCCGGCCGACCGCCGGCGGGGAACAGGGTGGATCGGACATGACGACGTCGTTTACGGGCCGCAAGCGGGTTCGCAAGAATTTCGGGCATATCCGCGAGGTGGCGCCGATTCCGAATCTGATCGACGTGCAGCGCACTTCCTATGAGGGCTTCCTGCAGCGCGTTGCCGGCCCGGAAGGACGCCGCCAGGCCGGTCTGCAGGAAGTGCTGACGACCGTCTTTCCGATCAAGGACTTCGCCGACAAGGCGCAGCTCGAATTCGTGAAATACGAGTTCGAGGAGCCGAAATACGATGTCGAGGAATGCCAGCAGCGCGGCATGACCTATGCGGCGCCGCTCAAGGTGACGCTGCGCCTCATCGTCTTCGACCTCGACGACGACACCGGTGCGCGGTCGATCCGCGACATCAAGGAGCAGGACGTCTATATGGGCGACATGCCGTTGATGACGGACAACGGCACCTTCATCATCAACGGCACCGAACGGGTGATCGTTTCGCAGATGCACCGTTCCCCGGGCGTGTTCTTCGACCACGACCGGGGCAAGACCCATTCTTCCGGCAAACTCCTGTTCTCCGCCCGCGTGATCCCCTATCGCGGTTCCTGGCTCGACTTCGAGTTCGACGCCAAGGACGAGGTCTTCGTGCGGATCGACCGACGCCGCAAGCTGCCGGTCACGACCTTGCTGATGGCGCTCGAAAGCGCGGCTTTCGAGCAACGCCGCGCCGCCGGGGAGGACGACGGCGAGGCGGTCGAGGGCATGAGCGCAGAGGAGATTCTCAACTACTTCTACGACCGCGTTAACTACCGCCACCAGGAAGCCGGCTGGGTGACGGAGGTCGATCTCGCACGCCTCCAGGGCCAGCGGCTGGTTGCCGATCTGCGGGACGCCCGCAGCGGCGACATCGCGGCCAAGGCCGGGACCAACATGACCAGGCGCCAGATCGACCGGCTCATCAAGAGCGGAGTCGAGTCGCAACTGGTGGACGAATCGGACCTGCTGGGGCGTTTCCTCGCCGAGGACCTGGTCGATGCCGGAACCGGGCGGATCTACGGCGAGGCCGGCGACGAGATCGACGATGCCCTGCTCGAAACGCTGCGCGAGGCGGGCGTCAAGGAGATCGCGACACTTGCGATCGACAATATCAATGTCGGCCCCTACATCCGCAACACGCTCGCACGCGACAACAACGCCAACCGCGACGATGCGCTGACCGACATCTACAAGGTCATGCGTCCGGGCGAGCCCCCGACCGTCGAAAGCGCGGAAGCGCTGTTCAAGGGCATGTTCTTCCAGGAGGAACGCTACGACCTCTCGGCCGTCGGCAGGGTCAAGATGAATGCGCGGCTCGGGCAGGAGACCGACGACCAGCTCCGCGTCCTGCGCAAGCAGGACATCCTGGCGATCGTCAAGACGATGGTCGAACTGCGGGACGGGCGCGGCGAGATCGACGACATCGACCATCTCGGCAACCGGCGGGTGCGCTCGGTGGGCGAGTTGATGGAGAACCAGTACCGCATCGGGCTGACGCGCATGGAGCGCGCGATCCGCGAACGGATGAGTTCCATCGACGCCGACTCTGTGATGCCGCAGGACTTGATCAATGCCAAGCCGGCAGCCGCCGCGGTGCGCGAGTTCTTCGGCTCCTCGCAGCTTAGCCAGTTCATGGACCAGACCAACCCGCTCTCGGAAATCACCCACAAGCGGCGCCTGTCTGCGCTCGGGCCGGGCGGGCTGACCCGCGAGCGCGCCGGCTTCGAGGTTCGGGACGTGCACCCGACGCATTACGGCCGCATCTGCCCGATCGAGACGCCGGAAGGCCCGAATATCGGCCTTATCAACTCGCTCGCGACCTATGCCCGGATCAATCGCTACGGCTTCATCGAGACGCCTTACCGGAAGGTTGAGAACGGCGTCGCGTCCGACGAAGTGATCTACATGACGGCGATGGACGAGGGGCGCTACACCATTGCGCAGGCCAACTCGCCGCTGGACGGTGAGGGCCGGTTCACGGAGGGGTTGGTGACCGTCAGGCGCGGCAGCGACTTCGCGCTCTCGACGTCCGACCAGATCAACTTCATGGACGTCTCGCCGAAACAGCTGGTGTCGGTCGCGGCGGCGCTCATTCCCTTCCTGGAGAACGACGACGCCAACCGTGCCCTGATGGGCTCGAACATGCAGCGCCAGGCGGTGCCGCTGGTTCAGGCCGAAGCTCCCCTGGTCGGGACCGGCATGGAGGCTGCCGTCGCGCGCGACAGCGGCGCTTCGGTCACGGCGCGGCGCAGCGGTGCGGTCGATCAGGTGGACGCGACCCGGATCGTTGTGCGCGCGGCAGAAAGCGGCGGCGGCTCGGGCGTGGACATCTACAATTTGCGCAAGTTCGAGCGTTCCAACCAGTCCACCTGCCTGAACCAGCGTCCGCTGGTGAAGGTCGGCGACGCGGTGGCCGAGGGCGACATCATCGCCGACGGCCCGTCCACGGAGTTCGGCGAGCTGGCGCTCGGGCGCAATGTGCTCTGCGCATTCATGCCTTGGAACGGCTACAATTTCGAGGACTCGATCGTCATCTCGGAACGCATCGCGCGTGACGATGTCTTCACCTCGATCCATATCGAGGAATACGAGATCATGGCCCGCGATACCAAGCTCGGCCAGGAGGAGATCACCCGCGACATCCCCAATGTCGCCGAGGAGGCGCTCCGCAATCTCGATGAGGCGGGCATCGTCTATATCGGCGCGGAGGTGAACGCGGGCGACATTCTGGTCGGAAAGGTAACGCCAAAGGGCGAGTCGCCGATGACGCCGGAGGAAAAGCTGCTGCGCGCGATCTTCGGCGAGAAGGCGTCGGATGTGCGCGACACCTCGCTCAAGGTGCCGCCGGGCGATGCCGGCACGGTCGTGGATGTTCGCGTGTTCCAGAGGCGCGGCGTCGACAAGGACGAACGCGCCATGACCATCGAGCAGGCCGAGATCGACCGCCTGGCCAAGGACCGGGACGACGAGCGCGGCATCCTCACGCGCGACTTCAATGCGCGGATGCGCGAGTTGCTGCTGAACCGCACGGTCGTTTCGGGGCCGGGGCTGCGCGAGGGGTCGCGCGTCACGGAGAATACGCTGGAGAAGCTCAGGCAGTCGCAATGGCGCCAGATCGTGCTTCGGCGGGACGACGCGATGCGGGAGATCGAGACTCTCGTCCAGCGTTTCGACGCCAATGTCGAAGAACTGTCGAAGCGGTTCGAAAACAAGCTGGAAAAGCTGGAACGCGGCGACGAACTGCCGCCCGGCGTCATGAAGATGGTCAAGGTGTTCGTGGCGGTGAAGCGCAAGCTGCAGCCGGGCGACAAGATGGCCGGGCGCCACGGCAACAAGGGTGTCATCTCCAAGGCGGTGCCGATCGAGGACATGCCGCACATGGAAGACGGGACTCCCGTGGACATCGTGCTGAACCCGCTCGGCGTGCCGTCGCGGATGAATGTCGGGCAGATTCTGGAGACGCATCTGGGCGCTGCCTGCCGCGGCCTCGGACGGCAGATCGGCGACATGCTGGAAAAGGTGCGCGAGAGCGACAGGGCGATGGTGCAGCTTCGGGACAAGCTCAAGGTCGTCTATGGCGAGGCCGACTACGAAAAGTCCGTTGTCTCCCTCTCGGATGACGAGGTGCTCGAACTCGCAAACAACCTGACCGCCGGCGTGCCGGTTGCAACGCCGGTGTTCGACGGCGCGCACGAGGTCGATATCGATGGCATGCTGGAAAGCGCCGGCATTCGGCCGACCGGACAGGTGACGCTGATCGACGGACGCACGGGCGAACCTTTCGACCGCCAGGTCACAGTCGGCTACATCTACATGCTGAAGCTGCACCACCTGGTGGACGACAAGATCCACGCCCGTTCCATCGGCCCCTACAGCCTCGTGACCCAGCAGCCGCTGGGCGGCAAGGCGCAGTTCGGCGGCCAGCGCTTCGGCGAGATGGAGGTGTGGGCGCTGGAAGCCTACGGCGCGGCCTACACCCTGCAGGAAATCCTGACGGTGAAGTCGGACGACGTCGCCGGAAGGACCAAGGTCTACGAGGCCGTGGTGCGCGGCGACGACACGTTCGACGCTGGAATTCCGGAATCCTTCAATGTCCTGGTCAAGGAATTGCGCTCGCTCGGTCTGAACGTCGATCTTCAGGAAGAACACGTTTGACAGCGTTCGCGCCGTCGCCCCCAACCCGCTCTGGAGTCACCGCATGAACGACTTGATGCGTCTTTTCGGCCAGACCGAACAGGAAGCCTCGTTCGACAAAATCCGGGTCTCGATCGCCTCGCCCGATCAGATTCGACGCTGGAGCTACGGCGAGATCAAGAAGCCGGAAACGATCAACTACCGCACATTCAAGCCGGAACGCGACGGGCTCTTCTGCGCGCGCATCTTCGGGCCGGTAAAGGACTATGAGTGCCTGTGCGGGAAGTACAAGCGGATGAAGCATCGCGGCATCATCTGCGAGAAATGCGGCGTGGAGGTCACCCTTTCCAAGGTGCGCCGCGACCGCATGGGCCATATCGAGCTCGCGGCCCCGGTCGCCCATATCTGGTTCCTGAAGTCGATGCCGAGCCGAATCGGCCTGGTGCTCGACATGACGCTCCGCGAACTGGAGCGGGTGCTCTATTTCGAGAGCTATGTCGTGACCGATCCTGGCACGAGCGCGCTCGAGCGGGGCCAGCTGCTGAGCGAGGAGGAATATCTCGACGAGACGGACCGGTCGAACGCCGAGAACTCGCAGTTCGAGGCCGGGATCGGCGCCAAGGCGATCAAGGAACTCCTCGCCGGGATGGAGCTCGCCGAGGAACGCGAGGACATGCGCGCCGAACTGAAGGAGACCAACTCCGAGGCGAAGCGCAAGAAGCTGGTCAAGCGGCTGAAGGTCGTCGAGGCGTTTCTCGAGTCCGGCTCCAAGCCGGAATGGATGGTGCTGGACGTGGTGCCGGTGATCCCGCCGGAGCTGCGGCCGCTGGTGCCGCTCGACGGCGGCCGCTTCGCGACCTCCGACCTCAACGACCTTTACCGCCGCGTCATCAACCGCAACAACCGCCTGAAGCGGCTGATGGAACTGCGTGCGCCCGACATCATCATCCGCAACGAGCAGCGCATGCTGCAGGAAGCGGTCGACGCGCTGTTCGACAACGGCCGGCGGGGGCGGGTCATCACCGGAGCGAACAAGCGCCCGCTCAAGTCCCTTTCCGACATGCTCAAGGGCAAGCAGGGCCGCTTCCGGCAGAACCTGCTCGGCAAGCGGGTGGACTATTCCGGCCGTTCGGTGATCGTCGTCGGCCCCGAACTCAAACTGCACCAGTGCGGCCTGCCGAAGAAGATGGCGCTCGAACTGTTCAAGCCCTTCATCTATTCGCGCCTCGAGGCCTACGGTATGGCGCCGACAATCAAGGCGGCGAAGCGTCTGGTGGAGCGCGAACGGCCTGAGGTCTGGGACATTCTGGAGGGGGTGATCCGCGAACATCCGGTCCTGCTCAACCGGGCGCCGACATTGCATCGCCTCGGCATCCAGGCTTTCGAGCCGGTGCTGATCGAGGGAAAGGCGATCCAGCTCCATCCGCTGGTCTGCACGGCCTTCAACGCCGATTTCGACGGCGACCAGATGGCAGTCCATGTTCCGCTGTCGCTGGAGGCGCAGCTAGAGGCGCGGGTGCTGATGATGAGCACCAACAACATCCTCAGTCCCGCCAACGGCAAGCCGATCATCGTGCCGACCCAGGATATCGTGCTCGGCCTCTACTACCTGTCGCTGGAGCGCGAGGGCGACCCGGGCGAGGGCATGGTGTTCCGCGACCCGGGCGAGGTCGAGTATGCGCTGGCGCACAAGATGGTCAGCATGCATTCGCGCATCAAGGCGCGGATCGCGCAGACCGACGAGGCCGGCGTCACGACAACCCAGGTCTATGACACGACGCCCGGCAGGGTGCTGCTCGCGCAGCTGCTGCCGAAGCATGCCGCGGTCGGTTTCGGCCATTTCAACCGGGTGCTCACGAAGAAGGCGGTGGGCGACATCATCGACGTCGTTTACCGCAATTGCGGGCAGAAGGACTCGGTGGTGTTCTGCGACCGGATGATGGCGATGGGTTTCGGCCACGCCACGCGCGCCGGCATTTCCTTCGGCAAGGCCGACCTGGTCATCCCGGAGGCGAAGGGCAAGGTAATCGAGGACGCGCAGACGAAGGTCAAGGAGTTCGAGGATCAGTACCAGCAGGGCCTGCTGACCCAGGGCGAGCGATACAACAAGGTGGTGGACGTTTGGAGCGAAGCCACCGATGCCGTCTCAAGGGCGATGATGGAGGGAATCGCGGTCGAGGATCCCGAAAAGCCGGTGAACTCGGTGTGGATGATGGCGCATTCCGGCGCGCGCGGCTCCGAGGCGCAGATCAAGCAGTTGGCCGGTATGCGCGGCCTGATGGCCAAGCCCTCGGGCGAGATCATGGAGACGCCGATCATCGCCAACTTCAAGGAAGGCCTCTCGGTGCTGGAGTATTTCAACTCCACACACGGCGCCCGCAAGGGCCTGGCCGACACGGCGCTCAAGACGGCCAATTCCGGCTATCTGACCCGCCGGCTGGTGGATGTGGCGCAGGACTGCATCATCACGGAACGGGACTGCGGTACCACCGCAGGCCTGGATATGCGGGCCATCGTCGAGGGCGGCGACGTCATCGAGCCGCTGGCGGACCGTATTCTCGGGCGGACGCTCGCGGCCGACGTATCCGGTTCCGATGGAGCGCTGCTCGCGGCCGCCGGGACGCTGATCGACGAGGATCTGGCCGACCGGCTCCATCAGGGCGGCATCGACATGGTGAAGATCCGTTCGGTGCTGACCTGCGAAGCCAAAACCGGGGTTTGCGGCCACTGCTACGGGCGCGACCTCGCGCGCGGCACCGAGGTCAATGTCGGCGAGGCGGTCGGCGTGATCGCGGCGCAGTCCATCGGCGAACCGGG
The DNA here is from genome assembly GCA_002238885.1 of Alphaproteobacteria bacterium bin95. GTDB lineage: Bacteria > Pseudomonadota > Alphaproteobacteria > Bin95 > Bin95 > Bin95. Next base: position 10,429 of record MPNF01000018.1, read on the forward strand.
CACGCAGCTCACCATGCGCACCTTCCACATCGGCGGGGCGGCGCAAGGCGGTGCGGAGCAATCCTCGGTCGAGGCGGTGATGGACGGCAGGCTCGTGGTGCGCCAGAGCAACGTCGTGGTCGATTCCAAGGGTGTATCGATTACCAAGGGCCGCAATACCGAGCTGGTGCTGATGGACACCCAGGGCCGCGAGCGCGCCCGTCATCGCCTTCCCTACGGTGCCCGGCTGCTCAAGGACGACGGCGCCGCGGTTGAGGGAGGTGAGAAGCTCGCCGACTGGGATCCTCACACGCAGCCGATCATCTGTGAGCGCCAGGGCGTTGCGCATTATGTCGATCTGGTCGAGGGCGTCTCGATGCGCGAGGTCATGGACCAGGAAACCGGCATCTCCAACCGGACCGTGGTGGACTGGCGCCAGCAGGCGCGCGGGACGGACCTGAAGCCGCGGATCACGCTCAGGACGCCCGATGGCGAGGTCGTCGAGCTCGAAAATGGGTTGGAAGCGCGTTACTTCATGCCGGTGGACGCGGTCCTCTCGGTGACCAACGGGCAGGAGGTGTTTCCGGGCGACGTGCTGGCGCGCATTCCGCTGGGAGAGGGTATCAAGAAAACCCGCGACATTACCGGCGGCCTGCCCCGGGTGGCGGAGTTGTTCGAGGCACGCAAGCCCAAGGAGTTCGCTGTGCTTGCGGACATGAAGGGGCGGGTAGAGTTCGGGCGCGACTACAAGACCAAGCGCCGGATCGTCGTCCGGTCCGAGGAGGATCCGGACAAGACCAGCGAACATCTTGTGCCCAGGGGGCGGCCGCTGGCAGTCAACGAAGGGGACTCGGTGGAAGTCGGCGACATGCTGCTGGACGGCAAGCCGGTGCCGCACGATATCCTGGATGTGCTCGGTGTCGAGAAGCTGGCGGACTATCTGGTTAATGAAATCCAGCAAGTTTACCGCCTGCAGGGCGTCAAGATTGACGACAAGCACATCGAGGTGATCGTTCGCCAGATGTTGCAGAAGGTCGAGATTGGCGACCCGGGAGACACGACTTTCCTGATCGGCGAGCAGGTGGATCGCAGCGAGTTCGAGGACGAGAACCGCCGGACCGAAGCGGAAGGCGGCGACCCTGCGAAGGCCAAACCGGTCCTGCAGGGCATCACCAAGGCGGCGCTCCATACCCGGTCCTGGATTTCCGCGGCCTCGTTCCAGGAGACGACGCGGGTGCTCACCGAGGCCTCGGTCAGCGGCAAGGTGGATGACCTTGTGGGCCTCAAGGAAAATGTGATTGTCGGGCGCCTGATCCCGGCGGGCACGGGCAGCGTCATGAAGCGGCTGCGCAATCTGGCGGCCGAACGCGACCGGCAGGCGCTGGCCGAGCGCAACGCGCGCAGCGAGGCGCTCGAAATAGAGCAGCTTGCTGCGGGGGAATAACGCAGGGTGGACAATGCGAAAACCGGCGGGCGAGGGCTTTCGACGCTTGACGCCCGCCGGCCGCATCGGTAAAAGCCGGCAGCCTTATTCGGGGAGGCGGCGGTAAACCTGCCATTGCGGCCGGTTTAGACGCGTCTCCGAGCCGGTCTGGGGCCGAGCGGAGTTCGACTATCCGGACACTGGGACGCTCAGGCGAGCCCGCGCAGGATGTGCGGGGCGGCGTCTGGTGTTCTTGTCCGGTCCCGCGGGTCCGGGGCGGCTGTTTCCCGGTCGGGGCAGGATGTGCAAGGAGGCGGGATGCCGACGATCAACCAGTTGATCCGCAAGTCGCGGACCGCGCCGAAGGCGCGCAACAAGGTGCCGGCGCTGGAGGCATGCCCCCAGAAGCGCGGCGTCTGTACGCGCGTCTACACGACCACGCCGAAGAAGCCGAACTCGGCGCTGCGCAAGGTGGCGCGCGTGAGGTTGACCAACGGTTTCGAAGTGACGAGCTACATTCCCGGCGTCGGCCACAATCTCCAGGAGCATTCGGTGGTGCTGATCCGGGGCGGGCGGGTGAAGGACCTGCCCGGCGTGCGCTACCACATCATCCGCGGCACGCTGGACACGCAGGGTGTCGCGGACCGTCGCCAGCGCCGGTCGAAATACGGCGCCAAGCGTCCGCGGTAAGGGGAGCCGGAAGCCATGTCGCGCCGCCGTGCAGCAGAGAAACGCCAGCCGATCCCCGATCCGCGATACGGGGATGCGGTGATCTCGAAATTCGTCAGCTGCCTGATGCTGGACGGCAAGAAGTCCACGGCGGAACGGATCGTTTACGGGGCGCTGGAAAATGCGGAACGCCGCGCCGGCGTCGAAGCGCTGCAGGTCTTCCACGCCGCCCTCGACAATGTGCGGCCCAATCTCGAGGTGCGGTCCCGGCGGGTGGGCGGCGCGACCTACCAGGTGCCGGTCGAGGTGCGGCCCGAGCGGGCGCAGGCGCTGGCGATCCGCTGGCTGATCGACGTGGCACGCAAGCGGTCCGAGAAGACCATGGTCGACCGCCTCAGTGGCGAGTTGATCGACGCGATTAACCAGCGCGGCGCCGCGGTCAAGAAGCGCGAAGACACGCACCGGATGGCCGAGGCCAACCGGGCCTTCTCGCACTACCGCTGGTAACGGACAGAGTCGGAGCACCCTGGCAATGGCCCGCACCACCGCGATCGAGCGCTATCGCAATATCGGTATCATGGCGCATATCGACGCCGGCAAGACGACGACCACCGAGCGCGTCCTTTACTACACCGGGCGGTCCTACAAGATCGGCGAGGTGCATGACGGCGCCGCGACGATGGACTGGATGGAGCAGGAACAGGAGCGCGGCATAACGATCACCTCGGCCGCAACGACCTGTTTCTGGGACGACCACCGCGTCAACATCATCGACACACCGGGCCATGTGGACTTCACCATCGAGGTCGAGCGCTCGCTGCGTGTGCTCGACGGCGCGGTGGCGGTGTTCGACGGCGTTGCCGGGGTCGAGCCCCAGTCGGAGACGGTCTGGCGGCAGGCGGACAAATACGGCGTGCCGCGCATGTGCTTCATCAACAAGCTCGACCGGGTGGGCGCCGACTTTTTCCGCTGCGTGGAGATGATCCGGGACCGGCTCGGCGCGGTGCCGCTGGTGCTGCAGATGCCGATCGGCGCGGAAGCCGGCTTCGTGGGCGTGGTGGATCTCGTGCGCAACCGGGCGATCGTCTGGAAGGATGAAGCGCTGGGCGCCGAGTTCGAATATCGCGACATTCCGGCGGAACTGGCGGATCGGGCGGCGGAACTGCGCGAGCAGATGATCGAGCTCGCGGTCGAGCAGGATGAAGAGGCCCTGGAAGCCTATCTCGAAGGCGCCGAGCCGGATGTCGAGACCATCGAGCGCTGTATCCGGGCGGGCACCATCGCCGGCGCCTTCGTGCCGACCCTGTGCGGCTCGGCTTTCAAGAACAAGGGCGTTCAGCCGATGTTGGACGCGGTGATCACCTATTTGCCGAGCCCGCTGGATGTGCCGGCAGTGAAGGGTGTCGAAGTCGGTCGCGATGAGCCGGCGGAACGAGCCTCCAGCGACGATGCGCCGTTCTCGGCGCTTGCCTTCAAGGTCATGAACGACCCGTTCGTGGGATCGCTCACCTTTGCGCGCATCTATTCCGGCGTCCTTGAGAGCGGCTCTGCGGTGATGAACACCGTCAAGGGTAAGCGCGAGCGCATCGGCCGCATGCTCCTGATGCACGCCAACAGCCGCGAGGACATCAAGGAAGCGCGGGCCGGCGACATCGTGGCGATTGCGGGCCTCAAGACGACCACGACCGGCGACACGCTGGCGGCGCAGAACGCTCCGGTCATCCTCGAGCGAATGGAATTTCCCGATCCGGTGATCGAAATCGCGGTCGAGCCGAAGACGAAGGCGGACCAGGAGAAAATGGGTGTCGCGCTGGGGCGGCTGGCGGCGGAAGACCCCTCGCTCGGGCTTTCGACGGATCATGAGACCGGCCAGACCATCCTCAAGGGCATGGGCGAGCTTCACTTGGAGATCATCATCGACCGGATGAAGCGCGAGTTCAAAGTCGAGGCCAATATCGGTGCGCCGCAGGTGGCGTACAGGGAGGCGTTCGGCAGGACGGTCGAGGTCGACTACACGCACAAGAAGCAGAGCGGCGGCGCAGGCCAGTTCGCGCGTATCATCATGACCTTCGAGCCGCAGGAGGCCGGCGCCGGCAACGAGTTCGAAAGCCGCGTCGTCGGCGGATCCGTGCCGCGCGAATACATCCCCGGCGTCCAGAAAGGCTTTCTCGCACAGCTGGAAACGGGCGTGCTTGCAGGCTTCCCGGTGACCGATGTGAAGGCCGTGCTGACCGATGGCGGCCACCACGATGTCGATTCGAGCGTGCTCGCATTCGAAATCGCGGCCCGGGCGGCGGTGAGGGAGGCGATGGAGAAGTCGCGCCCGAAATTGCTGGAGCCGATCATGAAGGTCGAGGTGGTGACGCCCGAGGACTATATGGGTGACATCATCGGCGACCTGAACTCCCGGCGCGGGCATGTCCAGGGGATGGACCAGCGCAGCAATGCGCGCCTGATCGAGGCCATGGTGCCGCTGGCTAACATGTTCGGCTATGTCAACACGCTGCGCTCTATGAGCCAGGGACGGGCGCAATTCCACATGGAATTCGACCATTACGAGGCGGTGCCGCAGGCGGTGGCGGACGAAGTCCGCGCCAAATTCGCCTGACGGCGGGAAACGTAAAGAGGGGCTTGGAATCGATGGGCAAGGCTCGGTTTGAGCGGACGAAGCCGCACTGCAACATAGGCACGATCGGCCATGTTGATCATGGCAAGACGACGCTTACGGCAGCGATCACGAAGATCCTTGCGGAGGCTGGCGGGG
>MPNF01000019.1 GCA_002238885.1 Alphaproteobacteria bacterium bin95
CAGGCCCGCTTCATGAAGGGCAGCGGCCTGCCGCTTCGCATTCCTGTCATCGAGATGGTGGAGATCGGTGCGGGCGGCGGGTCGATCGCCCGCGTGGACCGGCTGGGCCGGGTCTCTGTCGGGCCGGGAAACGCCGGGGACCCGGAGGGCTTTGCCGGCGGGCGCATCGAACTGTCCCCCGAACTTTCGGCCGAGGCGGTCGGCCGCAATGTGGGGGCAGTCCTGGAGCTTGGGCATTCGCAGGCGGCGCAGGGGCTGGTCGAAATCGTCGACGAGAACATGTCGAACGCGGCGCGGGTTCTCGCCGTCGAGGAAGGCAAGGTCGCATCGGAGCAGACGATTATCGCCTTCGGTGGCGCAGCCCCCCTTCATGCCTGCCGGATTGCGGAAAAGCTGGGCATCCAGAGAATTGTCGTCCCGGTCGATGCCGGAGTGGGTTCGGCCGTCGGGTTCCTCAGGGCCCCGGTCGCCTACGAGGTGGTGCGCAGCCTCAATATGCGCCTGTCGGCCCTCGATGCCGGAGCGGTGAACGAGCTGATGGCCGACATGCGCCGGGAAGCCCGCAGCGTCGTGGAGTCGGGCGCATTCGGCGCGGCGCTCGCCGAACGTCGCGTCGCCTACATGCGCTATCTGGGGCAGGGGCACGAAATCGCCGTGTCCGTAGAGGCCGAGCATCTTGGCCCCGATGACGGGCGCACCCTGCAGGCGGCCTACGACCGGGAGTATGAGCGCTTGTTCAAGCGGGTCATCCCGGACGCCGATGTCGAGGTGCTGTCCTGGGGCCTGACCGTTTCGACGGCGGAAACCATGCCGGCGGCCGAGGCGGGCGCGGGAATATCGGCCGCGCCGGAGCCGGCCGGCTGGCGGGACATCCACGACACGGAAAGCGGCGAGGCGGCCCGGGTGCCGCTGTACCGGCGCGCCGACCTGGCCGCGGGTGACGGGCTGGACGGCCCGGCGCTGATCGTGGAAGAGCAGACTTCGACCTTCGTCTCCCGGGCATTCACGGCGATGCTCGCTCCGGGAGGCAATATCGTGCTGGACAGACGGGTTTAGGGGACCGGGATATGGCGAACAAAGACGGACTCGATGTCATTACCAGGCAGGTGATGTGGAACCGCCTGATCTCCGTTGTCGAAGAGCAGGCGCAGACGCTGCTGAGAACGGCCTTCAGCCCGATCGTGCGCGAATGCGGCGACCTCTCGGCCGGTGTGTTCGACCTCAAGGGCCGGATGCTGGCCCAGGCGGTGACCGGGACCCCCGGCCATGTCAACTCCATGGCCGAGTCCGTGCAGCATTTCATCCGCCACTTCCCGGTCGCGGAGATGAACGAAGGCGACATCTACATCACCAACGACCCCTGGCTGGGCACGGGCCACCTCAACGACTTCGTGCTGACCACACCCTGTTTTCGCGAGGGCAAGCCGGTCGGCCTGTTCTCCTGCACCTCGCACCTGACCGATATCGGCGGCATCGGCGTCGGCCCCGACGCGACGGACGTGCATATGGAGGGGCTCTACATCCCGATGCTGAAGCTCGCCGACCGCGGCCGGATCGACAAGACCCTCATGGCGATGGTCCGCCGCAACACCCGCGAGCCGGTGGAATGCGAGGGCGACGTCTATTCGCTCGCGGCCTGCAATGAGGTGGGCTGCGTTCGCCTGGTCGAAATGATGGACGAATTCGGGCTCGAGGACCTCGACGAACTCGGCGAATACATCGTCTCGAGTTCCCGCCGCGCCGTGCTCGCGGAAGTCGCCGAGCTGCCGAAGGGCAAGTATCGCAACGCCATGACCCTGGACGGATACGACCGGCCGATAGACCTGGTCGCGACGCTGGAAATCGGCGACGAGGGCATCCATGTCGATTACGACGGCACCTCGCCCATGTCGCGCTACGGCGTGAATGTGCCGATGGCCTACACGACCGCCTATACCAGCTTCGGGCTCGGTTGCGCGATTGCGCCGGGAGTTCCGAACAATGCGGGCTCGCTCTCTGCTTTCCGGGTGACGGCGCCGGAGCGCTCCATCCTCAACGCGCCCTATCCGGCGGCGGTCTGCGCCCGGCACCTCATCGGGCAGCAGCTGCCCGATGTCGTGTTCGGCTGCCTCGAGAAGGTCGTGCCCGAGCGCGTGCCGGCGGAGGGCGCCTCGTCGCTCTGGAACATCACCTTCCGCGGGGAAGCCGACCGGGGCTCGAACGAGCGGAGGCTGTTCGCCTTCACCGCGGTGACGAACGGAGGCACCGGCGCACGGGGCGTGAAGGACGGCCTGAACGGCACCGCCTATCCGAGCGGGGTCAAGGGCACGCCGGTCGAGATCGTCGAGACGATGACGCCGGTGGTGTTCCGCCGCAAGGAGTTGCGCACCGATTCCGCCGGGCCCGGAACCTGGCGCGGCGGGGCCGGGCAGGTGATCGAGCTCGAGTCGGCGGACGGCAGGGACATGGAGCTGCTGGCCGCCTATGAGCGCATCGACCATCCGGCGCGGGGGCGCGCCGGCGGCGGCGGCGGAGAGGCGGGCGCGGTCTTCCTGGCTTCGGGAACCCGGCTGAAGGGCAAGGGCACGCAGACCATCCCGGCCGGCGAGACGCTCGTGCTGCACACCCCTGGCGGCGGAGGGCACGGGCCTTCAGGGGGCCGCCCGCCCGAAGCCGTGGCTGCGGATATCGAGGACGGCCTCATCACCGAGGCGGCAGCCCGCAGGGACTATGGCTGGGAGGGCGCTGCCTAGCCCTTCAGCTTGATGTTGTCGGGCAGGAACATGACGATATCGGGGAAGACCGTAATCAGCAGCGCCATCGCCGCCATGATGAAGAAGAAGGGCAGGGTGGCGATGGCGATGCGCCCGATCTTCTCGCCGGTCATGCCCTGAATGACGAAAAGGTTGAACCCGACGGGCGGCGTTATCTGCGCCATCTCCACGACGATCACCAGGAAGATGCCGAACCAGACCTTGTCGAAGCCGGCTTGCGTCACGAGCGCCAGCGTGATCGGCAAGGTCATGACGATGCTGGACATGCCTTCGAGCACACAACCCAGAATGGCGTAGAAGACCAGCAGCAGCAGGATGAGCCCGAAGGGCGAGAGGCCGAGCCCCGCGATCTCTCCGGCGATGATGCGCGGCACGCCCAGATAGCCGATGGCAATGGACAGGAAATAGGCGCCGGCCACGATCAGGCCGATCATCGAAATGGTGCGGACGGCGCCGAAACAGGCCTGGCGCAGATTGCCGTAGGTGAGCGTGCCCTGCATGGCGCTGACGATGAGGGCGCCGACAACGCCGACCGCGGCCGCCTCCGACGGGCTGGCATAGCCGCCGTACATCGAGCCCAGCACGAGGAAAATCAGGAAAACGACCGGACCGAGATGCCGGAGGCCGGCAAGCCGCTCGGCCATCGGGACGAAGAGTTCCTCGTTCGAGGCCATGGAAGGCCGGGTCAGGGTTCTGATCGCGATATAGAGCATGTAGCCGAGCGCGAGCAGGAGCCCCGGAACCACGCCCGCGATGAAGAGCTTCAGGATCGAGGTCTCGGCGAGCACGCCATAGACGATCAGCACCAGGCTCGGCGGGATCAGCAGGCCGAGTGTGCCGGCGCCCGCGAGCGAGCCCATCGCCAGGTCCTTGTCGTAGCCGCGCCGGAAGAGTTCGGTAAGCGTGATGCGCCCGACCGTGGCCGTGGTGGCGGCCGACGAGCCGGAAATCGCGGCGAAGAGCGTGCAGCCGATCACATTGACATGCAGCAGGCGGCCGGGCAGGCGGGTTGTCCAGGGCGTGATCCCGGCGAACAGCGTCTCGGAAAGCTTGGTGCGGAACAGGATTTCCGCCATCAGGATGAACATCGGCAGCGCCAGCAGCTCCGGCGTCGTCGTGACGTTCCAGATCATCTGGGCGAGCAGCTTCTCGACCGGCATGGACCGGAAGACGCCGAGCGAGATCAACCCGACGGATATCAGCGACACGGCAACCCAGACGCCTGCGGCGAGCGTAACCGCAAGAAGGCCGAGGACCGTGAAGACGATGGCGGTGGTCATGGAGGCTGCCGCCTTCTACTCGACGCTGTAGGAGCGCATGGCTTCCCGGTCGTCGGGCGGATCGTCGATAAGCAGCCGGATCAGGCGGACGATCATCTGGAGGGCCAGAAGCGTTGCGCCGACCGCGAGGCCGGACGTCGGATAGATCAGGGGCACGGCGACCACGGTGAACGAGGTGCTGCCGGAGACGAAAGTCTGCCAGGCGAAGAGGATCATGGAATAGGCCAGGTAGCAGGTGATGGCGACGCCGAAGACCGTGGCAAAGAATTCCGAGATCCGGGCCACATGGGCGTTCCGGCTGGTGATGAGGAACGCAACGCGGACCTGGCCGCCGGTTCTGAGCGTGAAAGCGGCGCCGAGGAAAATCGCGGTGCCGAGAAAATAGGAACTGTATTCCCAGGCGAAGCTGAGCGAGATGTTGAAGACGGTGCGGCAGATGACTTCCGCGATAATCAGGACCACGATGCCGACCACGAGCAGCACGGCGAGCACGCCGGCAACCTGGGACACCCTGTCCACGGCGGTCAGCGCTGCCCGCACCGGTCCCTCCCCGCGAACGGCTCCCCGGCGGAACCGGGGAGCTGCGCCGCCTGCCGGTTGTTCAGCGTCCGACAGCCTTCCAGAAGTCTTCGATGACCATCTTGGCCTTCGGGTTGTCGTCCATGAACATGGCGACCATGGGTTGGGTCGCGTCCTGCATGCCCTTGAGCATTTCAGGCGTGACTACGCCCATCGCGACGCCGTTGTCGTTCAGGATCTTGGACTTCGCCTCGTCCTCCATGCGGCTCACATCCCAGAACGGGGCCTCGAGGCGCTTGGCGGTTTCCTCGATCGCGGCCCGGTCTTTCTCGTCGATGGCCGCCCAGGCGTCGAGATTGACGTTCACCATGTTCGAACCCCAGACATGGGCGGTCGGATACATGAACTTCAGGAATTCCCAGAACTTGCCGTCCACGCCCGAACTGGCCGAGGTGGTGACGGCGTCGATGGTGCCGGCGGCGAGCGACGGCACGACCTCGCCCCAGGGAAGCTGGACCGCCGTCATGCCCACGGCATTGAAGAGAGCGGTGGTGGTCTTGTCATAGGTGCGGATCTTGATGCCGGCCAGGTCTTCGAGCTTGTCGATCGGCACTTTGGTGTAAACATATTGCCGGGGCCACGGCACCATGTAGAGCACCTTCTGATTGAACTCGGCCGCGACCTCGTTCAGCACCGGACGGAAATGGCTGTGCAATGTCCGCAGTTCGTCGAACCCGGAGACGAGATAAGGCTGCGCCTCGATCCCGACGAGAGCGGACTCGCCGACCTGCTGGTTCAGCAGGACGTCGCCGATGGGCACGAGCCCGTCGCGGACCGCGGTCAGCATTTCCGGGCCCTTGAAGCCGAGCGAGCCGCCGGGATGGATGTTGATCTTGACGCGGCCCTCGGTCGCCTTTTCGACCTCCGCAGCGAACACCTTGGCGTTCTCGACATGGAAATTGCCGTCCGGCCACGCCAGCGGCAGGTCCCATTCGGCCGCCGAAAGCGCGGTGGCGCCGAACGACAGCAGCGCAGCCGCCGCGGTCACAGGCAAAATTCGACGCATTGCGGTCATGAAAATTCCTCCTCCCGTTTGCTGGTCAGCCGACTCGACAGGACTCGCTCTCGCCCGCCGGCGACTTGCAAGTTCCGCTTGTCACACTGTCGAAACAGTCGCGCAGCCAGCCTGGGCTGTCAAATGCCGTTCCGCGGCATCGGCCGGCATGACCGCGCCTCCCCCGGGCGGGGCCGTTGTGCTAGGCTCCGCGCGCAATGGCTGTCCACGTCCACCGCAACGATATTCCCGAAGGTCTGGCTTTCGGCGCCTTGGCGGCGGTCGATACCGAAACCATGGGACTGAAGCCGTCCCGGGACCGGCTTTGCGTGGTGCAGCTTTCGGCCGGAGACGGTAACGCCCATCTGGTCCAGTTCCTCGACGGTGACTATGCGGCTCCGCGCCTGAAGGCCTTGTTGACAGACCCCGGCGTCACCAAATTGTTCCACTTCGCGCGCTTCGACCTCGCTGTGCTGAAGCGTTATCTGGGCGCGGCGGCTTGGCCGGTCTATTGCACCCGCACCGCTTCCCGGCTGGTCCGCACCTATACCGACCGGCACGGCCTGAAGGACCTCTGCAAGGAACTGCTCGGCATCGAAATCTCCAAGACACAACAGTCGTCGGACTGGGGCGCGGCTGACCTGACCGGACCGCAGCGGGAATACGCTGCCGCCGATGTGCTGCACCTGCACCGCCTCAAGGAACGTCTCGATTCCATGCTTGCCAGGGAAGGTCGGACGGAGCTGGCGGCGGCCTGTTTCGACTTCTTGCCGGTTCGCGCGCGGCTCGACCTCGAGGGCTGGGCCGAGGAGGACATCTTTGCTCACTGAATCGCCCGATAACGCGGTGCGCGCGGCCGGACGCAGGGTACTTGCGATGGAGGCGGAGGCGCTGCTGGCGCTGGCCGACAGTCTGGAGGGCGCCTTCGACGAAGCGGTGGACATCCTGGCCGACGCCAGCGGGCGGGTGATCGTGACCGGTATGGGCAAGAGCGGCCATGTCGCCGTCAAGATCGCGTCCACGCTGGCCTCGACCGGCACGCCCGCGCACTTCGTCCATCCGGGCGAGGCGGCGCACGGCGACCTCGGCATGATCGCGCGGGGCGATGTTCTGTTGGCGCTTTCGAATTCGGGCGGCACGGCCGAACTCGCCGCTGTCATCGCCCATGCGGCGCGCAGTTCGGTGCCGCTGATCGCAGTGACGGCCAACGCCGACAGCCCGCTGGCCGGGGCCGCCCGGCTCTCGATGGTGCTGCCGCCGGTGTCCGAAGCCTGCCCGATGGGCCTCGCGCCCACGACCTCCACCACCATGATGCTGGCGCTCGGCGATGCCCTGGCAGTGGCGCTGCTGGAGCGCAAGGGCTTCTCCGCAGACGATTTCCGCACCCTGCATCCCGGCGGTTCGCTCGGCCAGAGCCTGCAGCTCGTTTCGGACATCATGCATGATGGAGATGCCATGCCGCTCATCGGGCCCGACACGTTGATGGCCGAGGCGCTGATCGAGATCTCGTCCAAGACGTTCGGCTGCGTCGGCGTGACGGACGGGGCGGGGGTCTTGCTCGGCATCGTGACGGACGGCGACCTGCGCCGCTCGATGAGCACGGACCTGCTGCAGCGTCCCGTGTCGGCGATCATGACCGCCTCGCCCAAGACCATCCGCCCGGGGGCGCTGGTGGCCGAGGCCGTGGCAGTGATGAACGAGGCTCAGATCACCGCGCTTTTCGTCGTCGAGGACGATATGCCGGTCGGCATCGTCCACCTCCATGACTGCCTCCGCGCCGGGGTCGCCTGAGCCTTGGCGGCCCGCAGCGAGGCATATTTTGCTTTCGCGCGCGCCGGCCGGCGGCCGCGGGTCTCGCGCCTCTATTCGCTCTTCGTGCGGGGAGCGAAGGTCGCGCTGCCGGCTGGCGCCGCCGTTCTGCTGCTTGCGGTTTTCGCGTGGCCGGAAGCCGAAGACATTCTGGTGCCGGGGTGGAAGGATGAGGTGTCCACGCAGGTCTCGATGACCAATATGGAGGCCTTTGGCTGGGACGAGGACCGACCCTACTCGATCCGTTCCGCCGGCGTCCGCCAGCTCGGCACCGAGGGGCGGCGTTTCCTGATGGAGCGCCCGAGGGCCTGGATCGTCCTTCCCGACGGCGCATGGCTTTCCGGCAGCGGCGAGAGCGGCGTCGTGGACTGGACGAAACGGACCGTGCGCCTGTCGGGCGAGGTTCGGCTCACCCACGAGGCCGGTTACGCTATCCGCACCCAGGCGGCCTTCGTGAACCTTGCCGACAAGACGGCAATCGGAGACGGGCCGGTGGAGGGCGACGGCAATTCGGGCCGGTTCCGGGCCGAGGGCTTCCAGGTTCTGGATGGCGGGAACAGGATCCGGCTGCTGGGCCGCTCCGCTGTCCGGTTCAATATTGAGCCTGGGGCAACACCGCAATGAAACGGGCGGCGCTCGCCATTCTCCCGATCCTGGTTTCCGCTGCGGCGGGCGCTTTCGAACTCGACCTCGCTACCGGAACGGGAGGCCCGCTCCAGATCGAGGCAGCCGGGAGCATCGAGTGGCGGCGCGACGAGAAGGTCTATATCGCGGAAGGCAGCGTTCGCGCCGAGCAGGGCGACCTGATGCTGGAGGCGGAAACCCTGGCCGCCTACTACCGGCCTGACGAGGAGGGCAAGACCCAGATCGAACGGATCGAGGCAAGCGGCGGCGTAACGATCCGTTCCCCGGACGGGACTGCGAACGGCAGCGAGGCGGTTTACGACGTCGACAAGTCGCTCATCGTGATGCGCGGCGGCGACCTCGCGCTCAAGACCGCCGAATACCGGGTCACGGCCCGCGAGAGCCTCGAATTCCATCGGGGCGAAAACTATGCCGTGGCGCGCGGTGCGGCCCGGGCGGTGCGGGCGGAGGAGTCCGTCTCGGCGGAGACCCTGGTGGTGCGGTTCGAAGAAACGGGCGAAGGCAGTCTCGCCGCGCGGCGGCTGGAGGCGTTCGGCGGCGTCGAGGTCCGAAACGGACCCGATACGATTACCGGCGAGCGGGGCTATTACGACGCTGGGACGCAGACCGCCGAAATCTGCGGCGATGTCCGGGTGCAGCAAGGCCCCAACAGGATGGCCGGCGAGTGCGCCGAGCTCGACCTGGCAAGGGGCCGGAGCCGCCTGATCGCGGGTGCCGGCCAGCGTGTGAGCGGATTGTTCGAGCCCGGCGCAGCGGACGTCGCGCCGGCGCAATGACGGAGACCGGCCTCGCCGCGTCCGGCCTAGCCAAACGGTATCGCAGGCGCACGGTCCTGCGCGATGTGTCGCTGTCTGTCGGCAGGGGCGAGGCTGTGGGCCTGCTCGGGCCGAACGGCGCCGGCAAGACCACCTGCTTCTACATCATGACCGGCCTGACGGCGCCGGACAGCGGAAATGTCAGCATTGACGGGCAGGATGTGACCGGCCTTCCGCTCTACCGCCGCGCGCGGCTCGGCCTCGGCTATCTGCCCCAGGAGCCTTCGATCTTCCGCGGGTTGACGGTCGAAGCGAACATCCGCGCCGTGCTCGAAATTGTCGAGAGCAGCCGGCCCCTGCGCGACGCCGTTCTGGAAGACCTGCTGGAGGAATTCGCCATCGCCCATTTGCGCCGCTCGCCGGCTTTGGCGCTTTCCGGCGGCGAGCGGCGGCGGGTGGAGATAGCCCGCGCGCTCGCGGCGCGTCCGAACTATGTCCTGCTGGATGAGCCGCTGGCCGGCATCGACCCTATCGCCGTCGGTGAAATCCGCGATCTGGTATCGCATCTCAAGGACCGGGGCATCGGCGTGCTGATTACGGACCACAATGTCCGCGAAACACTGGAGATCGTGGACCGCGCCTACATCCTGGCGGGCGGCGCCATCCTCAAGGAGGGCGCCCCGGTGGATATCATCGCCGACGAGCATGTCCGCCGCGTCTATCTCGGGGACAGCTTCAGCCTGTAGGTCTGTTTTGGGCTATAACGCGCCTCGGGGAGAGGACGGGATCGGCGAACGGCTGCATGACGACGATGGCGCTCGGACCGAGGTTGGGGCAACGCCAGACCCAGGGGCTGGCGATGACCCCGAGGCTGCAGCAGTCGATCAGGCTGTTGCAGATGGGCAGCCTCGAGCTTGAAGCATTCGTCGATTCGCAGCTCGAGGAAAACCCGCTTCTGAAGCGGGGCGAACCGGATGGTGACGAGGGCGCCGCGGAGGCGCCGGACGAGCCGGCCTTCGGATCCGAAGCCGCCGAGGACAGGTTTCGCATGGCGGAGGAATTCTCCGTCCTTCCCCGCAGCAACGGCAGTTTCGACGGCGACATGCCCGGCCCCGACGAGCGCGTGGCGGCCGCACCAAGCCTGCGCGACCGCCTGGAACGGCAGTTGACGCTCGACATCGCCGATCCCCGCGACCGGCTGATCGGGCGCGCGGTCATCGATGCGCTCGACCCCTCCGGTTGGTTCACCGCCGATCTCGTCGAATTCGCGCTTGCCCTGGGGGCCTTGCCGGAGGATGTCGAGCGTGTGCTGCTGCGCCTGCAACAGTTCGAGCCGGCGGGCCTGTTCGCCCGCTCGCTTGCCGAATGCCTGGCGCTGCAGCTGCGCGACCGGGGCCGCTACGACGCCGCCATGGCGGCGCTGCTCGACAATCTCGATCTTCTGGCAGCGGGACGATTCGACGCGCTTGGCAAGGCTTGCGGCGTTCCCCGGGAAGAACTTGCCCGGATGGTGCGCGAGCTGCGCTCTCTCGACCCGAAACCGGCCTCGGCGCTCGACGACGACGCGGCCGTCCTGCCGGTCCTTCCCGATATTCTCGTGCGCGCACATCCAGGCGGCGGCTGGGCAGTCGAACTCAACGATCGGGCGCTGCCTCGCGTGCTGGTGGACCGCGAGTACTACGCCCGGGTGCATGGGGATGCGGCATCGGATGCGGACCGGGAGTTCATCGCAGACCGGTTGAGCAGCGCGAACTGGCTGGTGAAGGCGCTGCACCAGAGGGCGGAAACCATGCTGAAGGTCGGCGTTGAGCTGGTGCGCCGGCAGCAGGACTTCTTCGCGCATGGAGTCCGGCATTTGCGCCCGCTGACGCTTCGGGATATCGCGGAGGCGGTGGGCATCCACGAGAGCACGGTCAGCCGGGTGACGGCCAACAAGACCATGGCCACGCCCCTCGGCCTCTTCGAACTGAAATATTTCTTCACCGCCGCCATAGCCGGAATGGGCGGCGGCGAGGCGCATTCCGCGGAGGCGGTCCGGCATCGGCTGAAGACGCTGATCGACGGGGAAGAAGCCGGAAGGACGCTCTCGGACGACAAGCTGGTGGCCGCGATGCGAACCGAGGGCATCGACATAGCGCGGCGAACGGTCGCCAAATACCGGGAGACGATGGGCATTCCCTCTTCCGCGCACCGCCGCCGCCGCAAATTAGCGGCGGCCGGAGGAATTGGGCATTGACCGGAGGCCGCGGGCGCTCCTAATTTCGGGTAGAACCGCCCGGTCCGGAGACAGTAGGGAGCGGCAGGTGCGGATTTCCGTAAGCAGTAAACAGTTTGACGTGAGTCAGGGGCTCGCCGACCGGGTCCGGGCGTCGCTTGAGCACTCGGTGGCCCGGTATTTCGACCGGGCGATCGACGCCCAGATCGCGTTTTCGAAGCAGGGTGCCGGCGTCCGCGCGGATGTCTCGGTCCATGCCGGGCGTGGGCTCACGGTGCAGACGCATGGCCAAGCGGTGGACCCGTGGCTGGCCTTCGGCGAGGCGGAGGAGAAGGTCGCAAAGCGCCTGCGCCGCCACAAGCGCCGTCTGCGCAACCACCACCGCCGCGAGGAGACGGAGTTCGACCGCTGGTCCGTCGCCCACCGGATCCTCGACGAACCGGAAGGGGTCGGCGAGGAGGCGCCCGAGGAGAGTCCCGCGATCATTGCGGAGATGACCGACGATGTGCTGACGCTCAGTGTCGGCGAGGCGGTGATGCACATGGATTTCGGCGGGCGGCCGGCATTGCTGTTCCGCAACGCCGCCCATGGCGGGCTGAACATGATTTACCGGCGCGCCGACGGCAATGTCGGCTGGGTTGACCCCGACGGTCTGCCCGGCCCCGGCGCTTGACGCCGCGATGGGCGTCCTCGAACTCGTGGGTTCCGACGGCGTGATGGCCGATCTGGAGGCGTCCAGCAAGAAGCACGCGCTCGAAATGATGGCCGCTTTCGCTGCCGAGAGCCTGGGTTTGAGCTCGAAGGCGGTGTTCACGGTGCTGGTGGACCGGGAGAAGCTCGGCAGCACCGGCGTCGGGCGCGGCATCGCCATTCCGCATGCCAAGATGGCCGGCCTCGAGGGCATACACGGTTTCCTGATCCGTTCGCGCGAAGCCGTGCCGTTCGAGGCCGTGGACGACGAGCCGGTCGATCTCTTCTTCCTGCTGCTCGCCCCGGAAAGCGCGGGCGCCGAACACCTGAAGGCCCTCGCGCGGGTTTCTCGCGCGCTTCGCGACCGGGACACGGTGAAGGCCTTGCGCGAGGCCGCCGGCGCTGCCGCTATGCGAGCCGTGCTGGAGGACCGTTAGACGGTCCGTTGAGGCCGGCGCATCCGGCGCGCGAGGACGCCCGCCAGCAGCAGGCTGCACGCCGAAAGCGCCATCATGAACCAGAACGCGTCGCCGCCGAAGCGCTCGTAGAGCGGCCCCGAGGCCACGAGGGCAAGCCCCGTAGACCCGCCCATCGCGATGGACGAATAGAGGCCCTGCGCGGTTGCCGAAATTTCGGGCGCGACATGGCGCTGGAGCCAGGTCATGCCGCCCAGATGCGTCGCCGCGAAGGTAAAGCCGTGCAGCATTTGGACGGGCGCGAGCAGCCAGAGGTCGGTCGTGAGCGCCGTGCCCGCCCAGCGAAGCATGGCCGCCGAGGCGCCCAGCGCAATCAGGCCGGCGATACCGATCCGGTCCACGACCCGGCTGCCGAGAGCGAAGAGCGCGACTTCCGAGATGACGCCGACCGCCCAGAGCGGCCCGATGACGTCCTTGCCGTGCCCGGCGGCCTCCCAGTGCAGGGTGCCGAACCCGATCAGCACGGCATGGCTTGCCATGTTGCAGGCGATGGCGGCGGAGCAGAGCAGGAAGCGGGTACCCGTCATAAGGCGGCCAATTGCATGACGGGACGCGCGCCGCGTCTCCGGGCGGGCGTCGGGCAGCGCCGCCGTCGCCGCCGCGACCAGGAGCAGGCCACCGACCATGGCCGCGACGATAGCTTCGTCGCCGCGCCCGGCCAGCGCCCAGCCGCCGGCCGTGGAGGCCAGGATGAACGCAACCGACCCCCAGACGCGCATCCTGCCGTAGTCGAGCTTGCGCGCGCGCGCCGTCAGCAGCGCGATATTGTCGGAGAGCGGCAAGGTCGGTCCGTGGGCGAGCGCGAACAGAAGCACGAGGAGGAAGACCGGCCAGAAGCCTTCCGCCAGCGGGAAGCAGGCGGCAACCGCTACCGAGGCAACGGCGAAGCCGAGCGCGTAGCGCCGCCGTTCCCCGCGCCAGTCGGCGTAGCGCAGCACTGCGGGGTTGACGGCCACGCGAAGCCACATGCTCGCCGCCATGACCCAGGCTATCTCCGGTGCGCCCAGGCCCCGGGATTCGAGCCAGAGGGGGAAAAAGGGCTGATAGACGCCAACCATCGCGAAATAGGCGGTATAGAAGAGGGAGATGCGCAGCGCCGGCCGGGCGGTCTCTGCCAGCCGGACCCGGGAGGTGATCATGCCGCCGGCCTCGGGTATATGGAAGTGCCGACAGGGGGACCGGGAGGGGACATGGACGATTGGCGGGACGGGATTTTCGAGGCGGTCAAGGCGGCGGGCGTGACCCAGGTCGCCTATGTGCCCGATGCCGGGCACAGCCGGCTGATTGAACGGTCGATAGAGGACAACGACCTGCGCGCGGTATCGCTCACCACCGAGGAGGAGGGCGTGGCGCTGCTCGCCGGCGCCTGGCTCGGCGGCGCGAAGGGTGTGCTGCTGCTGCAATCCTCGGGCGTCGGCAACTGCGTCAACATGCTCTCGCTTGCCAAGACCTGCGCCTTCCCGCTGGTGATGCTGGTGACCATGCGCGGCGAATGGGGCGAGTTCAATAGCTGGCAGAAGCCCATGGGCGTGACGACCCAGGCGCATCTGGAGCTTTGCGGGGCCACCTGCTACCGCTGCGACCGGCCGGAGGACGTGCGCGAGACCGTCGAGTCGGCCTTCCGCTTTGCCTATTTCACCAACTCCATCGCGGCCGTGCTGCTGGGCCAGCGGCTGATCGGCGCCAAGGTGTTCGAGGAACCGGCCTCATGCTGAACCGGAGGGAGGCCGTGCGCCGGCTGCTGGCGGACCGGGGCAACATGCTGGTGGTCGCGGGGCTCGGCCAGTCCTGCTTCGACTGCTTCGCGGCGGGCGACGACCCGCGCAACTTCTATCTCTGGGGCGCGATGGGCGGCGCCGTGCCGGCAGGCCTCGGGATCGCGCTTGCGCAGCCGGAGCGCCGGGTGCTGGTTGTGACGGGCGACGGCGATGCGCTGATGAGCGCGGGCGCGTTCGCCACCGTCGGGGCCGAGGCGCCCGAAAACCTCGCAATCTGCATTCTCGACAATGAGCGCTATGGCGAGACGGGCGGGCAGGTGACGCACACGGCGCGCGGCGCCGACCTGGCGGCGATGGCGGCCGCAGGCGGCGTCGGGCGGTCTTGGACGGTCCGCACGAAGGCGCAGTTCGCCGACGCCGTCGGCGCGCTCCGGCAGGGCGCGGGGCCGATGGTCGCAGTCGTCAAGGTGGCGCCCGAAAACGAGCCCGGCGCGCTGCCGCCGCAGGACGGCCCGCACCTCAAGCGCCGCTTCCGCAGCGCCGCGCTCGGCGTCGAGGACAAATAGGGCGCGCATGAGCGGGCTGCCTTTCGAGTTCCAGCCGGCTATCGGGCGCGATGCGCGGGCGGTGGCGGGTCTTTCGCGGCAAGCGGACGGATCGATCTGCGCGGTCTGGCTGGCGGCGATCGGCGGGCTTGCGCTGGCGTTCCTGCTGTTCTTCGAGCCGGCCGGGCTTGCAGCATGGATGATCTACGCCAATGCGGGCGGGCTCGCGCTCTGCCTTCTGGCGGCGAT
>MPNF01000020.1 GCA_002238885.1 Alphaproteobacteria bacterium bin95
CTTCAGGAAGCGCTGGACCGTGGCCGTGCCGAATGCCAGACCCTCGGCGGCCAGCGCGGCGGTCAGCCCCCGGACGGTCAGCCGCGGCCGCCCCTCCAGGATGCGGAAAATCCGCTCCCGCTCCGGCTCGATACGCGAGACGCCGCCGCCCCGTTTGCCGGGCCGCACATGGCCGCGCTCGCGAAAGAGCTTCACCCACCGGCGAACCGTGGTCGCCCCTAGCCCGAACTGCCGGGCCACGCTGCGGACGCTCACGCCACGCTGCACTACGGCCGCCACCGCGCGGCCCCGCATGTCCGCGCTGACGGCCCGGCCCCGCCTTGGCCCCGGCAATCCGCCTTCCGGTCCGTCCGTCCGTTCTTCCATCACCGTTCTTTCTCCTCCCCTGCACGCCCCGCCGGAACCGCCGTCCCGGTCCAGGCCGGATGAAACGAGGCGCCGTGCCGCCCCTGCCCCGGACCGGGTTGGCTGAAACACAACATCGCGGCGGCCGCACCCCGCCGGTTTGCCGCCCGGCCCCCGGCCGCCGGCAGTTTCGTTTGAAAATTGCGCCGGAACGGCCGCCGCAGCACTCCCGCCCCGATAGTTCGTCAGGTCATTCCCTCGCTCTCTCTGCGCTCCGGAAGGAAACATATATGGAACAACAAGGGATAAAGTCAAGCCCGGAAAACCGGGCGCCGGGCGCCGCTTGCGCCTCCCGCGCCCTCCCGCTCTAATGCCGGCCCATGAAATACATCCTTGAGGACCGGCGGGTGGAGGCGCATGAGAGCGCCTTTATCGCGCCGACGGCGATCTGCATCGGCAGCGTGCGCGTGCTGCGAAACGCCTCGATCTGGTGGAACTCGGTGCTGCGCGGCGACTATGAGCCCATCGAGGTCGGCGAGGAGACCAACATCCAGGACGGGTGCGTGCTGCACACCGACCCCGGCTCGCCGCTCGTGCTCGGCCGCAATGTCACGGTCGGCCACATGGCGATGCTGCATGGCTGCCTCGTCGGCGACGGGACCGTGGTCGGCATCGGCGCGGTGGTGCTGAACGGCGCGAAGATCGGCAGCAATTGCGTCATCGCCTCCAAGGCGCTGGTGCGCGAGAATGCCGAGATTCCCGACAATTCCATGGTGGTCGGCATTCCCGGCAGGGTCATCCGGCAGGTGACGCCGGAAATGTCCGCCTTCTTCGCCGAGCAGAACCAGTGGTATGTGACCAACCGGGCCCGATTCAAGGAAAGCCTCCGGCCCCAGGACGACTGACAACCCGCGAGTGACCGACATGACCGATGACAGCAACCGCGCCCTTGCGGGCGTCCGCGTGCTCGACCTCACCCAGTTCGAGGCGGGCCCCTCCTGCACCGAAGCGCTGGCCTGGCTCGGCGCCGATGTGGTCAAGGTCGAGCGGCCGGGCAGCGGCGAGCAGGGCCGCTTCGCCTCCACCGACCGGCCGGGCGTGGACAGCTACTATTTCATGCTGCTGAACGCGAACAAGAAGAGCATCACCGTCAACCTGAAGAGCCCGGAGGGGCTTGAGACGGTGAAGGCGATGATCGCCCAGGCCGATGTGATGATCGAGAACTTTGCGCCGGGCGCCATCGAGCGCCTCGGCCTCGGCTACGATGTCGCGAAGGAGATCAATCCGGGCATCATCTACGCCCAGGTCAAGGGCTTCGCGCGCGGCGGGCCCTACGAGAAGTTCCTGTCCTTCGACATGATCGGCAAGGCCGTCGGCGGCGTCATGGCGATCACCGGCGACCCGGACGGGCGGCCGATCAATCCCGGCCCCACCATCGGCGACACCGGCACCGGCCTGCATATGGCGATCTCGATCCTGGGCGCGCTCTACCAGCGCGGGCGCACCGGCAAGGGCCAGCATATCGAGGTCGCGATGCAGGACGCGATGATCAACTATTGCCGCCTCGCCTATGCCGTGCAGGCGACGACCGGCGAGGCTGCGCCCCGGCGCGGCAATGAGGTCATCATGGCCGGCAGCGCGCCCTCGGACGTGTTTCTCTGCGCGCCCGGCGGGCCGAACGACTATGTCTATATCTACACCACCCGCGCCTCGAACCTGCATTGGGAGCGGCTCTGCGAGGTGATCGGCCGTCCCGAGCTCAAGGACGACCCGCGCTTTGCCACGGCGCCCGCGCGCTCGGCCAACCAGAAGGACCTGGACGAGGCCATCACCGCGTGGACCTCGAAGCGCAGCAAGGAAGAGGCGATGCAGGCCATCGGCGCGGCCGGCGTGCCGGTCGGCGCGGTGTTCGATTCCAAGGAGCTCTCGGACAGCGAGGACATGCGCGCGCGCGGCATCTTCCAGACCGTGCAGCATCCCGAGCGCGGCGACTTCCTCATGCCGGGCTGGCCGGTGAAGATGTCCGGCAACGATGTGCCGGTCGAGTGCTCGCCCACGCTCGGCGAACACACCGACGAGGTGCTGTCGGACTGGCTCGGCCTTTCCGGCGGCGAGGTAGAGGCGTTGCGCGACAAGGGCGCCGTCTGACCGGCCGCGTCCCTATTCAGAACCGACAGAACGAAGGAACCCGGCTTCCCATGTCAGACAATATCGCCGAGCAACTGGCCCCGACGGGCGTGCTGCGCGCCGGCATCAACATGTCGAACTTCCTGCTCGTCACCGGCCGAACCGAGTCCGGCGACCCTGACGGCGTGTCGCCGGACATGGCGCGCGCGCTGGGCGAGCGGATCGGCGTGCCAGTCAAGATGGTGCCCTTCCCCACCCCCGGCGAGCTGGCGGACGCGGCCGAAGACGATATCTGGGATATCGGCCTGATCGGCGCGGAGCCCCAGCGCGCGGAGAAGATCGCCTTCACGCTCGCCTATTCCGAGATCGAGGCGACCTACCTCGTGCCGCCGGGCTCGCCGATCCAGTCGATCGAGGAGGTGGACCGCGCCGGTATCCGTATCGCCGTCTCGGCCCGCAGCGCCTACGAACTCTGGCTTTCGCGCAACATCGAGCATGCCGAATTGGTGCTCGCGCAGGGCCTCGGCGGCGCCTTCCAGCTGTTCGTGGACGAGGGCTACGAGGCGCTGGCCGGCCTGCGCCCGGGATTGATCGGCGATCTCGAGAAGCTGCCCGGCGCGCGCATACTGGACGGGCAGTTTTCCGCCGTGCAGCAGGCCATCGGCGTGCCGCGCTCCCGACCCGGGTCGGCTGCAGCCTTCGTCGCGGATTTCGTCGAGGAGGCCAAGACCAGCGGCCTGGTCGCCAGCCTGATCGCCCGCCACGGCGTCGAGGGCCGCCTAATGGTGGCTGCAGCGGGTTAGCAACAGCCGGTGTTGGGGAAGTTCGGCCTCCTTCCGGTCGCCGCGCTCTGGCTTGCGGCAGCCGCACTTCCTGTTTCTGCGCACTCGGGCGCGGACGAAACGCGGCGCACGGCCGTCGTGTCCGCCTTCCCGCCGGAGATTGCGGTCCTGAGAGCGGACCTCCGGGACGAGGCCTCGCAATCGATAAACGGCGTCGAATTCGTGACGGGCAGGCTCGCGGGCCACGATGTCGTGCTTTTCCTGAGCGGCATCAGCACGGTCAATGCGGCAATGACCGCCCAGCTTGCGCTCGACCGCTTCCATATTGGCCGGATCGTCTTTTCGGGCATTGCCGGCGGGGTCGATCCCGACCTCAATATCGGCGATGTGGTGGTCGCCGACCGCTGGGGACAGTATCTCGAATCCGTGTTCGCGCGGAAGGTCGAAGACGGCTGGGAGAAGCCTCCGTTCTTCAAATACCCCTACGCAAATTTCGCCATGATGTTCCCGCGTTCGGTGACCGTCAGCCGCGCCGGCGCGGCCGCGCCCGAGACGCGCTTTTGGTTTCCCGTGGACGAAACGCTCCTCGACAGCGCGCGGCGGGCAGCATCCGGTGTCGTTCTCGACCGCTGCGCCGCCGATAACCGATGCCTCTCGCACGTCCCGAGGGTCGTCATCGGCGGCTCCGGCGTCTCGGGCGGCGCCTTCATCGACAATGCCGCGTTCCGCGACTACGCGTTCGCAACCTTCGGGGCGCGCGTGCTCGACATGGAGAGCGCGGCGGTTGCCCATGTCGCCTGGGCGAACGGCGTGCCGTTCATCGCCGTCCGCAGCCTGTCGGACCTGGCGGGCGGAAGCGGACAGGCGAACCAGCTGGAGGTGTTCTTCGGCCTGGCGGCGGCCAATGCCGCCCGTGTGGTCAAGGCCATGCTCGCGGAAATGACGGGCAGCTAGCCCGCAAGACGAAAGGAACGATGATGCCCGCTCTCGATATCGCCGACTGCATCAACGAGACCTGCCCTTGGTCGGGCAAGCCGGTGCAGGCGGACTCGCTCATCGAATTCGGCGGCCAGGTCGTCGGCTTCTGCAACACCGGCTGCCGCGACAAGTTCGAAAGCGCGGTACGCCATTTCGAGCAGGCGAAGGCGTTGAAAGCCCGCGGCTGAAGAACGCCGAACCGGCTACCGCATAGGCTATCTTGGGGGCGGACAGATGCCCGCCCCCAAGACTGCTCGCGCTATTTCAGGGCCGCATCGGTGATCGCGTGCGTCCAGGCGCCTTCCGGGGCCTTGGTGATCACCGGGTCCGAGCCGCCCTTCAGAAGCGTCTGGACGGTGCGCTCGTAGTCCGCGGGGTCCAGCGTGCCGTTGCTGCCTGCGGTCAGCTTGGCGATCTCGCCCATCATGCGCTTCTGGTGCTTCTCGGTCTGGGCGCCGGTCGCATCGTTCTCAAGCACGATCTCGGCTGCGGCGTCGGGGTTCTCCTCAGCCCATTTCCAGCCCTTCATCGAGGCGCGGACGAAGCGGACCATCCGGTCCCGGAATGCCTCGTCCTCAAGCGCGGACTCGAGCACATAGACGCCGTCTTCCAGGGTGGCGACGCCCTGGTCCTCATACTTGAAGACCACGAGGTCGTCGGCCGAGAGGCCGGCATCGATGACCTGCCAGTATTCGTTATAGGTCATGGTCGAAATGCAGGCGGCCTGGCCCTGCAGGATCGGATCGACGTTGAAGCCCTGCTTCAGGACGGTCACGCCTTCCGCACTGCCATCGGTCGGGATGCCGAGCTGGCTCATCCATGACAGGAACGGATATTCGTTGCCGAAGAACCACACGCCGATGGTCTTGCCCCGGAAGTCCTCCGGCGTCTTGATGCCGGTGTCCTTGCGGCAGGTGAGCATCATGCCGGAGCTCTTGAACGGCTGGGCGATGTTGACCAGCGCCAGGCCTTTCTCGCGGGTGGCGAGCGCAGACGGCATCCAGTCGAGGATCACATCGGCGCCGCCGCCGGCCAGCACCTGGGGAGGCGCGATGTCGGGGCCGCCGGCCTTGATCTCGACCTCCAGCCCTTCCTCTTCGTAGAAGCCCTTGTCCGCAGCCACATAGTAGCCTGCGAACTGCGCCTGCGTGACCCACTTGAGCTGGAGCGTGACCTTGTCGGCGGCCTCGGCAGACGCAGCCGACAGGGCGAATGTCGCCGCTATTGCGAAGAGTGCTGTCTTTCTCATGTTGCCCTCCCTGGCAAACAAGGGTGGAAATTGCCGCTAACCGCGGATCGACGGATGCCAATGGGTGACCGTCCTCTCGACGAGCGTTACCAGCCCATAGAAGGCCGAACCGGCCAAAGCCGCAACCGCGATTTCGGCCCAGACCGTGTCCAGCGCCATGCGACCGATCTCGGTGGAAATGCGGAACCCCATTCCTACGGTCGGTGTGCCGAAAAACTCTGCAACAATCGCACCGATGAGCGCAAGGGTCGTGCAGATCTTCAGCCCGTTAAAGATGAACGGACCGGCCGCAGGCAGACGCAGTTTCAGGAGTGTCTGCCCATAGCCGGCCGCGTAGGTGCGCATCAGGTCTCGCTGCATTGGCTCGGCCATGCGCAACCCCTCGATGGTGTTCACCAGCATCGGGAAGAAACACATCACGACGACCACGGCGGCCTTCGATTGCCAGTCGAAACCGAACCACATCACCATGATGGGCGCGATCCCGACGATCGGCAGAGCGGCGGCGAGGTTGCCCATGGGCAGGAGGCCCCGTTGCAGGAAAGGCGAGCGGTCGATAGCGATGGCCGTGAGGAACGCCGCCCCGCACCCCATAGCATAGCCCGGCAGGACCGACCGGATTACCGTCTGCACGAAATCGGCCCAGAGGATCGGGAGGCTGGACATGAACGCGCCGGAGATCGCCGTCGGCGCGGGCAGGATGACCGACGGCACCTCCAGTCCGCGAACCAGCCCCTCCCAGATTACAAGCAACGAAACCCCGAAAATCGCGGGCACCAGAAAGCGCACCGGCCGGCCCGCCCGCCGCGCCAGCCAAATGTTGGCGGCCCATCCCCCCAGCCAGGCGGCAATTGCAATCGCGGCCCAGCTCATCGCGCCAGCCCCGCCCGGGCCAGCACCGCCCGCTGCACCAGGCCGATCGTGCCCACCATCAGCCCCGCGCATATGGCGGCGCCGAACAGGGCCGACCAGATGATCAGCACCTGGCCGTAATAGCTGCCGTTCAGCATCCGGGCACCGAAGCCGCCCTGGCTGCCGGTCGGCAGCTCGCCGATGATCGCGCCCACCAGGGCGATGGCGATGGCGATCTTCAGCGACGCGAACAGGAAAGGCAGCGAGGACGGCCAGCGCAGCTTCCAGAAGACCTGCCAAGCAGATGCATTGTAGGTGCGCATCAGGTCCAGTTGCATGCCATCGGGCGAGCGCAGCCCCTTCACCATGCCGACCACCACCGGGAAGAAGCTCAGATAGGCCGAGATCGCGGCCTTCGCGATCAGCCCCGAGATCCCGATATTGTAGAGCACCACGATAATCATCGGCGCGATGGCCAGAATGGGCACGGTCTGGCTGGAGATGACCCAGGGCATGACCGAGAGGTCCATCGCCCGGTTGTGCACGATCCCGACCGCCAGCAGGGTCCCGAGGGCCACCCCCATGGCGAATCCCAGCAGCGTCGCCGACAGTGTGATCCAGCCGTGATAGACGAGGCTGCGTTTGGACGTGATGCGTTTGTCCACCGTGGTCTGCCAGATCTCGACGGCGACCTGGTGCGGGGCGGGCAGGACCGGGCGCTGCTGGGACATGGTGGCGGGGACGATCTCGGCCCAGCCGATCTCGACGCCCGCGCGGGCAGCCTGGTCGCGCTCCCACTTGGCGTTCAGGAAGACGGCGCCGACATACCAGACCGCGACGAGAGCAGCGCATATCGTCGCGATGGACAGGATATTTCGCATCGGCCCTGCGGCTCAGCGTTTCCCAGGCTACGGTCCGACCGCCAATGTGCAGGAAGCGCTGCGAACGCGCCAGCCGGAATTCCGGAAGTCCATGCGAGAAACGAAGGTTCCCCCGGCAACGTCTGTTCCTCCCGCGAGGGGTATCGACGCCGGGTCGCATCGTGCAAGATCGCCCGGAATTTCCAGAAGAGAAGGGGGCACCCCAGATGGCGTTTTACGAGCTTCGCCGGTACACCGTCCGGCCCGGCAAGATGGAGAAGTGGCTTGAGTTCATGGAAGGGACCATCATCCCGTTCCAAGTGTCCAAGGGGATGGTGATTACCGGAAGCTACCGTGGCGAGGACGACGATTCCGTCTATTTCTGGACCCGCCGCTTCGAGAGCGAAGAGCAGCGCGAGACGCTTTACGCCGCCGTTTACGAGAGCGACTTCTGGAAGAACGAGGTCGCGCCGCAGGTTGTGGACCTCATCGACCGCGACCTGATCCAGGTCACCCGGGTAGTTCCCACGCCGCTGTCGGTCGCGCATTGACGCGATGGGCCGGACGGCGGCGGCAAGCCTACCGTCCGGCCCAGATTTTCCGGATACCGTTCCGGAATCGGAGCTTCACTCGTCGTAGCTCTGCCCCGCGCGCAGCCCTTCGCGCACCCGCGCGGCCAGTTCCAGAAAGGCCGCACTCTCGCGTATGTCGAGCGGACGTTCGGTCGGCAGCGGGCTCTCGATCACGTCGATTATGCGTCCCGGCCGCGGGCTCATCACCACGATCTTGGTCGAGAGGTAAACCGCCTCCGGGATCGAATGGGTGACGAAACAGACCGTTTTCCCGGTCCGTGCATGGAGCGCCAGCAATTGCTCGTTCAGGTGGTCCCGCACGATCTCGTCGAGCGCGCCGAAAGGCTCGTCCATCAGAAGGAGGTCCGCGTCGAACGCGAGTGCGCGCGCAATCGAGGCCCGCTGCTGCATGCCCCCCGACAGCTGCCAGGGGAACATGCGGCCGAAGTCGCCGAGGCCGACGAGTTCGAGAACGCGCGCCACCCGCTCGGTCCGTTCCTTGACCGGATATCCCATGACCTCGAGAGGCAGGCGCACGTTCTTTTCGATCGTGCGCCAAGGGTAGAGCCCGGCCGCCTGGAACACATAGCCATAGGCACGGTTCAGCCGCGCCTCTCCCGGTGTCATCCCGTTGACCGCGATCGTGCCGCCCGTCGGCTGCTCGAGGTCCGCAATCACGCGCAGCAATGTCGTCTTCCCGCACCCCGAAGGCCCAATAAAGCTGACGAACTCGCCGGGCGCCACATCCAGGTCGACGTTCGAGAGCGCATGCACGGGACCGTCGTTGGTCTGGAACACCAGATCGAGCGACGAGGCGGTTATCGCACCTGTCTTGTACATCGCAGACCGCCGCTCCGGTTCCGGCGAAACGCCCGAACCGGGCGGCCCCACTCCCGTCGCGCTCAAACCCCGCTCGGGATATTCAGCGGGTCGCGCTGGACCTTCCGCGGCGCGGTCAGCTCCTTCCAGCGGGCAAGCGCCTCATGCACCGCCGGAAAGGCCCGGCGACGCACGAACCGCCCGCGGCCGGGGCGGGGCTGCGAGTTCCTGCCATGCTCCCAGATCACCTCGCCGCGGCTCAGCGTATAGCGCGACTGGGCCGAGACCTCGACGCCCTCGAAGACGTTGTAGTCGATGATCGACTTCTGGGTGGTGGCGGAGATCGTTTTCTTGATCTTCGGGTCCCAGACCACGACATCGGCATCCGCTCCTTCGACGATGGCGCCCTTCCGCGGATAGACGTTGAGTATCTTGGCGATGTTGGTCGATGTGCACGCCACGAATTCGTTGGGCGTCAGCCGTCCCGTATCGACGCCTTTCGTCCAGAGGACCGGCATCCGGTCCTCGAGCCCACCGGTCCCGTTCGGGATCATCGGGAAACCGGCAAGGCCCATGCGCTTCTGACCTGTGGTGAAGGCGGCGTGGTCGGTTGCCACCACCTGCAGGGAGCCCGCTGCCAAGCCGGCCCAGAGCCCGTCCTGGTGCACCTTGCCGCGGAAGGGCGGCGACATGACCCGCTGCGCGGCATAGTCCCAGTCCTGGTCGAAATACTCCGACTCATCGAGTGTGAGATGCTGGATCAGCGGCTCGCCATAAACCCGCATGCCCTTCTGACGCGCGCGCCGGATGGCCTCGTGCGCCTGCTCGCAGGAGACATGCACGATGTAGAGCGGCACGCCTGCCGCATCGGCGATCATGATCGCACGGTTGGCAGCCTCGCCCTCGACCTCCGGCGGGCGCGAATAGGCGTGCCCCTCAGGCCCGGTGAGGCCTTCCTCCATGTATTTTTCCTGCAGCGCCGCCACCACGTCGCCGTTCTCGGCATGGACGAGCGGCATCGCGCCGAGCGCGGCGCAACGGCGGAACGACGCGAACATTTCGTCGTCGTCGATCATCAGCGCGCCCTTGTAGGCCATGAAGTGCTTGAAGGTGTTGATGCCGCGCCTGACGACCTCGGCCATCTCGTTGTGGATCTGCTCGTTCCAGTCGACGATCGCGCAGTGATAGCCGATATCGACGCAGATCTGGTCCTTCGACTTGGCGTCCCAGGAGTCGACGGCTCTGAGCAGCGAGCCGTCCTCGCCCGGCAGCACGAAATCGACCAGCATGGTCGTCCCGCCGGTCGCCGCCGCCCAGGTGCCGGACTCGAAGGTCTCGGCGGCGGTCGTGCCCATGAACGGCATTTCCAGATGGGTGTGCGGGTCGATGCCGCCGGGGATCACATAGGCCTCCGAGGCGTCCACGACCTCGTCGCCCTTCAGGTTCTCGCCGATGGCGGCGATCTTCTCGCCCTCGATCAGGACATCGGCCTTCCAGGTCCGGTCCGCCGTCAGGACCGTGCCGCCCTTGATGACTTTGCTCATTCGAGGCCTCCGCTACATCTCGTTCCCCGGAACGGGCCGGCTCGGTTCGTCCCCGTCCGCCGGGTTTGCCTCAGTCCAGAAGTTCCGCGGTCTCGACCACCGCATGGAAAAGCACATCGCAGCCCCTGGCGGCCCATTCCGGCGTGATCTCCTCGGCTTCGTTGTGGCTCAGACCATCCACGCAGGGGCACATCACCATCGCCGCCGGCGCGACATTGTTGATCCAGCAGGCGTCGTGGCCGGCGCCCGAAATGATGTCCATGTGGGAATAGCCCAGCCGCTCGGCCGCATCGCGCACAGCCTTCACGCAGCCACGATGGAACTCGGGCGGGTCGAAGCTGCCGACGATCTCCGTCTCGATCTCGCAGCCCAGCGCCTCGCAGAGCTTCGGAGCCTTCTCCATAACCTCGGCCACCATGCCTTCGAGCGTCTCCAGGACATGGCTGCGAAAGTCGATCGTGCAGACGACCCGGCCCGGAATGATGTTGCGCGAGTTCGGATAGACATCGACATGCCCGATGGCGCCGACTGCGTTCGGCTGATGCTTCATCGCGACCGCGTGGACCAGTTCGGTTATCTGCGCCAGCCCGCGCCCGGCGTTCCGACGCATCCGCATGGGCGTGGACCCCGTGTGGCTTTCCTTCCCCGTTATCCGGCACTCGATCCAGCGGAGCCCCTGGCCGTGGGTGACGACGCCTATATCGCACTCCTCGGCCTCCAGGATCGGACCCTGCTCGATATGCAGCTCGAAATAGGCATGTATCTTGCGGGCGCCGGTTTTTTCCTCGCCGCGCCAGCCGATGCGCTGCAGCTCGTCGCCGAAGCGCTTGCCTTCCGCGTCGGTCAGTCCGTAGGCCCAGTCCTCGGTGTGGATGCCGGCGAAGACGCCTGAAGACAGCATCGGCGGCGCGTAACGGGTTCCTTCCTCGTTGGTCCAATTGGTGACCACGATCGGGTGCTTCGTCC
Source organism: Alphaproteobacteria bacterium bin95 (assembly GCA_002238885.1). GTDB lineage: Bacteria > Pseudomonadota > Alphaproteobacteria > Bin95 > Bin95 > Bin95. The sequence goes on from MPNF01000020.1 coordinate 11,095, forward strand.
TAATCCCCAGTTCATTGAGGGTCCGGACAATTTCGAGCCCGCCCAGCACGCCCAGCACGCCATCGTACTTGCCGCCGGTGGGCTGCGTATCCAGATGGCTGCCCACATAGACCGGCAATGCCGCCGGATCCGTGCCCGCCCGCGTCGCGAACATGTTGCCCATGCGGTCGAGACCCATCTCGCAACCAGCGGCCTCGCACCATTTCTGAAACAACGCGCGGCCCACGCCGTCCTCATTGGTCAGTGTCTGGCGGTTGTTGCCGCCTGCCACGCCGGGGCCGATCTTCGCCATCTCCATCAGGCTGCCCCAGAGCCGCTCGCCGTTGATCTTAAGGTTCTCCCCAGGGGCGGGCATGGGCACCTCACTCTCTTGGACCGGTTGGCAAACTCGACGCTATCAAGCTCCCTGGGCGGGTCAAGCGGAAAGTCGGACGGCGCAACTACCGGAAGCTCGGAATGATCGACCTGCCGTATTCGGCGATGATTTCTTCCTCGTCCCCGTTGTCGAGATAGATGTTGAACTGGGTGACACCGGCCGCCTCCAGCTCCTCCAGCTTGGCGACATGCTCTTCGGACGTGCCGAGCACGCTGAACCCGTCGATAACGTCGTCGGTTATGAAGTCGAGATAGGCGTTGTCGCTCTGTCCGTGCTTCAGGTAGTCATAGCCCCTGCGGCCTTCAATATAGGCCGTCAGCGATGGCGGAATGTCCTCGCGATCGGTGCCGTATCTCTCCACGATGTCCGCCACATGATTGCCGACCATGGCCGGGAACCAGCGTGTCGCTTCCCGGCATGTTTCTCGGTCGCCGAAATAGGCCGGCGCGGCGGACATGACACGGTAGTCCGACATATCTCTCCCTGCCGCCTTGCCCGCAGCAATCGCCTGGTCGGCGAGCCATTTGCAAATCGCGGGCTCGGCGATTTGAAGCACCAGCCCGTCGCCGACCCGGCCTGCCGAGTTCAACGCCCTGGGGCCGTAGGCGGCGACCCAGACGGGAAGTTCGTAGCCCGTTGCCCAGGGGAATTGCATCGGATTGGGCACATTGCCGTACTGGACTTCCTCGCCGCGCACGAGCGCGCGAACCACGTCGATGAATTTTTCCATCCGGGCCAGCGAAGAAGGCCGCCGGCCCATGACCCTGACGGCGCTGTCGCCGCGGCCCACGCCGATGTCGAAGCGCCCGTTCGACTGCAGCGCCAGCGACCCGAAGAGCGAAGCCGCTGCAGACCAATCCCGCGTGTTGGGGTTTGTCACGCACGGGCCGAAGCGGAGCGTCTTCGTGTGCTCCATGCACATGGCCATCGCCGGATAGCTCTCCCGCCAAAGGATGTGGCTGTCGTAGAACCAGCAATAGGCAAAGCCCGTATCCTCGGCCTGCCGCACCAAGGTGCGCGCGCGGTCGGGCTCAATGAACCCCTTGAAAGTTATACCAAATTCCATCTTTTCCTCCCGGGCAAGTCTGTATCCCGGTGCCTCGCCGCGCATCTAAAGTGCCGCCACCTATTCGGACTACCTGACAACCGGATTAGCACATGTTTCGATCGTTTTCTGTGCCGCCGGCACCTCCTCAAATCGATCTTCCTGTCACTGGTCATTGCGTCTGTACAGCGCGAGCACACCTCTCCGCAGGAAGGCACAACACGGATTATCACTATATCCAAGCACGGACTGCCCCGGTAGGCGGTGTCGGGGAGCGTTTCGCTGCCGATCTACAGTATCGGCAACGGCTTTCATCATTTACGAAGGAAATGGGTGTTCGACAGACGGCGTCCTGACAAATCGGGATGTGTCGAAACATTTCATGGCGTCTCCAGAAGGTGCCTACGCTTCGAAGGCATGCCCCGGCGCCGGCAGGCGTCGCGCCGTTGACAAGAAATCCGCGACCTTCGAGGATGCTGGCGGTTCCGAGGCCGCTACCGCCTCAAGACAAGTCCGGCCGTCAGGACGTGACCGGGAGCCCATGGGGAGGACAGAAATATGAAAAAGCTTTTGGTTGCGCTGAGTTCCGCAGCGGCAGTGCTGGCTGTATCGGTGGCGGCGGCAGAGGAGCCCAAGCGTGGCGGAACCCTTACTTTCTCGTACCGAATCATCGCCGGACATTTCAATCCGACGATTGCCTCCGGTACGCCCACCGGCATTCCCGGAACCCAGTTGTTCGCAGCGCTGCTCCGGTTCGACGACGAGTGGAACCCCAAGCCCTATCTGGCGGAAAGTTGGGATATATCGGACGACGGCCTCAAGGTGACCGTCAAGCTGCGCGACAATGCCCGCTTCCACGATGGCAAGCAGATCACGTCGGAGGATGTAAAATTCTCCATCGAGACCTACCAGGAGCATCATCCGTTCAAGCCGATGTATGCGCCGGTGGAGTCGATCGACACGCCGGACCCGTTAACCGCAGTGTTCAACCTCAGCAGCCCGCACCCGGCGATCCTGCTGGCGTTCTCCTCACAGCTCGGCGTGGTCATTCCCAAGCATGTGTACGGAAACACCGACAATATCCGCCAGCATCCGCAAAACAGCCAGAACGTGGTCGGCTCCGGCCCCTTCAAGCTGAAGGAGTTCAAGCCCGGCGAATACATCATCATGGAGCGCAACGAGGACTACTTCCTCGAGGGCAAGCCCTATATCGACCGGATCGTCTACAAGAAGATCTCCGAGACGACGAGCCGCGTGATCTCGCTTGAGAAGGGCGACGTCGATCTGACCGCCTTCGAGTCCGACGCTCCGTTCCTCGACCGCCTGAAGAAGAACGACCACCTGACGCTGACGCCAGACGGCTATTCGGCCATCGGCCCGCTGGAGTGGCTGGCCTTCAACAACAAGCGCAAGCCGTTCGACGACAAGCGCGTGCGCCAGGCCGTCGCCTACGCCATCGACAAGGAGTTCATCCTGAAGGTGCTCTATGGCGGCTATGCGCAGCGCTCGCTCGGCCCGATCCATCCGGGCAGCGTGTTCGGCCCGAAGGACGTGAACCCGTATAGCTACGATATCGAAAAGGCGAAGGCGCTGCTCGACGAGGCCGGCTACACGCCCGATGCGGACGGCATCCGCATCCGCACCACGCTCGACTACATTCCGGCCGGCGGCACCTGGAAACGCAAGACGGAGTTCGTCAAGGCACAGCTCAAGAAGGTCGGCATCGACGTCACCATCAAGGCGTCGGCGGACTTCCGCGCCTGGATCAAGACCGTCTCCAACCACGAGTTCGACATGACGATGGACTCGGTCTTCAACTGGGGCGACCCGGTGATCGGCGTCCACCGCACCTACCAGTCCACGAACATCCGCCCGGGCG